>JAIDXA010000359.1 GCA_029058705.1 Paramuribaculum sp.
TTTCTCTTGATCTTTCCTGATCCGGTAAGGGCGAACCTCTTTTTGGCACCGGAATTAGTCTTAATCTTTGGCATTTTTAAATTGTTGTTAATAAGAAGTATTAATTCGAGTTAGTTCTCTTTGTTTCATTTCTTTTTCGGAGAAAGCATGAGAATCATGCGTTTCCCTTCGAGCACGGGCATCTGTTCAACTTTGCCGTAGTCCTCGAGGTCGTTTGCAAAACGCAGCAGCAGGACTTCGCCTTGTTCCTTGAAGAGGATCGAACGGCCACGGAAAAACACGTAGGCTTTGACTTTCGCACCTTCCTGAAGGAATCCCATGGCGTGTTTGAGCTTGAAGTTGTAGTCGTGGTCGTCGGTCTGCGGTCCGAAACGGATTTCTTTGACCACAACCTTTGTTGCCTTGGCTTTCTGCTCCTTCTGGTGTTTTTTCTGTTGATACAGGAATTTCTGATAGTCGAGGATTTTGCAGACGGGTGGCTCGGCTGTCGGGGAAATCTCAATCAGGTCGAGTTCCAGTTCCTCGGCCAATCTGAGGGCTTCCTGAATGGAATAGATTCCCGGTGTGACATTGTCTCCGACAAGACGCACCTCACGGGCGCGGATATGTTCGTTGGTCACATACTGGTCTTTGGCTGTGGCAGGGCCACGGCGGTTTTGACCGCGATTTGGGTTGGGACGGCGTGGTCCGCCGGGATTGAAGGGCTTTTTTTGCATTCAGTAAGTTTAGTTATTTGTCAATTCTTCGACTTCGCGAGCCAAATTTTCTGCAAAGTTAGTAATTTTCATCGTACCTTTATCACCTTCGCCCTGTTTTCTTACAGAAATTTCACCATTATTGGCTTCTTTTTCTCCGACAATGAGCAGATAGGGGATGCGACGAAGTTCATTATCGCGGATTTTTCTTCCGATTTTTTCATTTCGGTCGTCAACAATTGTGCGGACGTCGGCGGCATTGAGCTGACGGGCAACTTCGTGGGCGTAGTCGTTGAATTTTTCCGATATCGGGAGAACTACTGCCTGATCGGGAGCGAGCCAGAGAGGGAATCGGCCGGCTGTATGTTCGAGCAGGACTGCGACGAACCGTTCCATTGAGCCGAATGGCGCGCGATGGATCATTACCGGACGGTGTTTCTGGTTGTCGGAGCCTGTGTATTCGAGCTGGAAGCGTTCAGGAAGATTGTAGTCGACCTGAATTGTGCCGAGCTGCCAGCGACGTCCGAGGGCGTCTTTGACCATGAAGTCGAGCTTGGGTCCGTAGAAGGCTGCTTCGCCAAGTTCGGTGCGGGCATTGAGGCCTTTTTCTTTGCAGGCTTCTATGATTGCCTGTTCGGCCAGATGCCAGTTTTCGTCAGATCCGATGTATTTTTCCTTGTTGTTGGGGTCGCGGAGCGAGATCTGGGCTTCGAAATTGTCAAATTTGAGGGCTTTGAAGATGTAGAGGATGATGTCCATGACTTTCAGGAACTCATCCTTGATCTGGTCGGGAGCGCAATAGATGTGGGCGTCGTCCTGAGTGAAGCCGCGGACGCGGGTCAGTCCGTGAAGCTCGCCGCTCTGTTCATAGCGGTAAACGGTGCCGAATTCTGCCAGTCGGAGAGGCAACTCGCGGTAGCTGCGCGGCAGAGCGCGGAATATCTCGCAGTGGTGGGGGCAGTTCATTGGCTTGAGGAGGTATTCCTCACCTTCCTCGGGAGTGTGTATCGGCTGGAAAGAGTCTTTTCCGTATTTGGCATAGTGACCGGAGGTTACATACAGCATCTTGTTGCCGATGTGGGGAGTGATTACCTGCTGGTAGCCGTATTGTTTCTGGATCTTGCGGAGGAACTGTTCCAGGCGGTCACGCAGAGCTGCGCCTTTTGGAAGCCATAGCGGCAGGCCTGCTCCGACGTTCTGTGAGAAAGCGAAGAGTTCCATCTCTTTTCCGAGTTTGCGGTGGTCGCGTTTTTTCGCTTCCTCGAGCAGCTGGAGATATTCATCAAGCATCTTCTGTTTTGGGAAGGAGATGCCGTAGACACGCACAAGCTGGTTGCGTTTTTCGTCACCACGCCAGTATGCTCCTGCGAGCGACATGATCTTGACGGCTTTGATCGGGGCTGTTGTCGGAATGTGAGGGCCACGGCAAAGGTCGGTGAAGCTTCCTTGGGTGTAGGTGGTGATATGACCGTCTTCAAGTTCGCTGATCAGCTCGCACTTGTAGTCTTCGTTGCGGTCGCCGAACATTTTCAGCGCGTCGGCTTTAGAAATGTCCTTGCGGACAATTTCCTGTTTCTGACGGGCCAGTTCGAGCATTTTTTTCTCGATTTTGGCGAAATCAGCTGCTGTGATCACGTGTTCTCCGGGATCGATATCATAGTAGAACCCGTTTTCGATAGCGGGACCGATGCCGAATCGGACTCCAGGATAGAGTTCCTGCAGCGCTTCGGCAAGAAGATGGGCTGAGCTGTGCCAGAATGCGTGTTTGCCTTCCGGATCATCCCATTTGAAAAGTTTGATGCTTGAGTCGGCTTCGATTGGCCGTGTCAGATCCCATTCCATGTCATTGACTGAGGCGGCAAGGACATCCTGTGCAAGACGGGAGCTGATGCTTCCGGCAATCTGAAGAGGAGTTACCCCTTTTTCGAATTGCTTGACCGAATTGTCGGGAAATGTAATGTTTATCATTGATTTGCAATAATTTAACGCGGTTAAGGTTTCGCCGGACAGTACGGTCGGCGAAACTGAATGCAAATTTACGTTATTTATTTGTTATTTCAATGCTTAGGGATTCGTTTTTTTGGATGAAGCAGGTCAAAATGGGATAAAATGGTGTTTGCCACAGATTGGTGCTGTAGGTTACCTGACCGGTTTCAACCCCATTTGTTTCCCGATGTGCAGCATGAGTTCATAGGCAGCGTCATGACAATTCGGTATAGTGCCGTCTATCACAGCTTCCTTTATGGCCGCTTTGATCTCTCCTACCTGACGTGATGGCGGAAGCCCGAACACTTCCATTATCTCTTCGCCGAGAACGGGCGGTTGGAAGTTGCGCAGGCTGTCGCGTGCCTCGACATCGGCCATTTTCTTAAGCACCATGTCGAAATTGGCCAGATGGGTTCTTACCTTTTCCGGATTTCGGGATGTTATGTCTGCGCGGCAGAGGATCATAAGGTCGTCGAGGTCGTCGGAGGCATCGGTGAGCAGACGCCGGATGGCAGAGTCTGTGACGCAGTCTTCGACAAGGGCTATAGGACGCATGTGAAGTTCAACTATTTTCTGAGTGTAGCGCATCGGCTCTCCAAGCGGAAGTTTCATGCGCCGGAAAATCTGCTTGACCATCTTGGCTCCGATGAAGTTATGGTTGTGGAATGTCCACCCGGTCCCGTCGATCCAGCGTTTGGTCACCGGTTTGGCAATGTCGTGGAGCAGGGCGCTCCAACGGAGCCAGATGTTGTCGCTTGCCGCAGCCACCCTGTCGAGGACGAGCATAGTGTGTTCGAAATTGTCCTTATGTCCGCGGCCGTGGATGACTTCGACTCCTCTCATTGCGTCCAGTTCCGGAAGTATGTGTTTGAGCAGACCGGTCGAAGCAAGCAGTTTCCATCCGATCGACGGCGTGGCGGATGACATGATTTTGTTGAGTTCGGTCGAGATCCGTTCTGTCGTGATGATTTTTATGCGTTCTGCGTTGCGGGTTATCGCCTTGAGGGTTTCAGGGAGAATCGTGAATTCGAGCTGGGTGGCGAACCGTATGGCACGCATCATTCTAAGCGGGTCGTCGCTGAATGTTATATCGGGATCGAGCGGAGTCCGGATGATTTTTTTTTCAAGGTCTTCCAGACCGCCGAACATGTCGACGATCTGACCGAAGCCGTTTCCGCTGACGTTTATTGCCATTGCGTTGATGGTGAAATCGCGTCGCGAGATGTCATCGTGGAGTGTTCCGGTCTCGACAATAGGATTGCGGGAGTCGCGGTTATATGATTCCCGTCTGGCTGCTACAAATTCAAGTTCAAATCCATGAGAAAAAACCTGGGCTGTTCCATAGGTCTTGAATATGTTCACATTCGAGTTTTTTCCGGATAACGAGGCTACTTTTCTCGCTACAGAGATTCCGCTCCCTTCTCCAACGCAGACGAAGTCGATGTCTTTCGACGGCCGGTCGAGAAAAAGATCGCGGACATAGCCGCCGACAACATAGCAGGAAACCTGCAATGCGTCCGCAGCCTGTTTTACGGTTGTGAATGGTTCTCGGTTGATTCGGGTGAGTATATCGCTCATCAGATCAGGTTTTCAAGATTTTCGGGTGCGAAGGTCAGTTTCCTGAGTCCGTCAGCAGTGACGACGTATGTATTTTCAATTCCGACCGCACCTGTTTTGGGGATGACGAATTTGGGTTCGAGTGCTATGACGTTGTTTTCAGCGAGAATGTCGCGGCTTCGTGGCGCAATGACCGGTAGTTCGTTTATCTCGATCCCGACTCCGTGGCCTATGAATCCGGCTTTCTGACAGTGGCCCATGAAATATTCGTGAAGACCGGCTTCGCGGGCCATGTTTTCTGCAATTGAATAGAGGTCGCTGGCTTTGACTCCGCTTTTGCCTTCAGATTCCAGCCGTCTGCAAATTTCGATTGAGCAGCGGTGGGCTTTTTCGGCAAGGGGGCTGATCTGTCCGACGCGGAAGGTGCGCGTCATGTCGGTCATATAGCCGGTGAAATTGCCATTGATGTCGGCCATTACGGTTTCGCCATGCCGGATAATCGACCCGTTGCATCCTACAGGAAGTGACGGGTCAAGACCTTCCCCTCCCATGGCGAAGTCATAGGGCGTCGGATTGTCGGCGTTGTCGCCTGACAGAAGGTTTGCCATATAGAGTTCCATAGAGTTGCCTGCAATGCGGAATTGGCCGAGGCATCCTTCGAGCCGGCTTGCCTTTTCGATCTCGATCTGGAGTTCGATATCGGTCATGCCTTCATGAAACAGTGAGGGGATAAGTGAGTAGACATGGGTTTGTTTGATTCCGGATGTCTCGATTTTCTTAATCTCTTCTGTTGTTTTCACAGCTCTTGCCTGGCGCATGACTGCTGAGGCGTTGCCGATTTCAACTCCTGTGAAAACCGCGCTCAGGCGTAGGACGAGAGAATAAGGAAGTGTGTCGGTCTCGAGACCTATGGTCGATGGTGCGACAGATCCGATGGATTCGGATATCTGCTCCGGCTTGCGGATGGGAATGACGTTTTCTCCTTCAGTTTTGACCGGGCGGCGCACGAAACACCGTGTTTCACCGATTGCGGGAATATATATGTAGCCGGCAAACACACGTCCTGTCAGATAGTAGAGGTTGGCATTGTCTGCGATCAGCACGGCCTCAAGATTCTGAGCGGCCATTGCGCTGCGGACTTTTTCAATGCGCAAGGCCGCTTCGTTGTGAGGAAGAAGGTTAAGTTGCATAAACGAGTTGGTTTAGAACATCTGTTGTTGTGTTATGGCTTGTCTATGATGATGCCGATCTGGCGTATTCCGCGGAGGGTGTCGAGTCTCATGACGTGGCGGATCGTTATTGTCGCGCTGTCGGGAATGCGGGCAGACGTATTGACAACGGTCTCAGCCTGATAAGTCGGGCCGAGTCCGCTTCCTGACCACGCGCCGTATATGTCGGCCAGTTCCATGTCAACCGTGTCGCGCATGAGTCTTGTTCCGTTACGGTATGTGATCTCCATTATAAGATTGCGATAGTCGTAGTCGTTGTCATGGCGAACGCCGATTTTCAACCGTTGCGGGGTGTCGGTCGTGTCAAGTCCGGCCGCGTTGATGACAATGGAATCATTGTAGGCCCATCCTTTGTCAGGAATGGCCGTGAACTTGCCGAAGCGTTCGTGCTTGTCAGAGCATGCTGCGATTGCGCAGGCGGCGGACATGGATAGAACTATGGATCTGATGATCCGTTTTCTATTGGTCATTTTTTTGCTTCTGGGATTGCTGCCGCCGTTCTTCGCGACGCTGGTTGCCGTTTGCATTATGTTCGCCTGACTGCTCAGCGGAGTTCCCGTTTTCGGGTTTGCGCTGACGGTCGTTGCTGTTTTTTTGATTCCGGCGCTCCTGTTTTGGCTTCTGGCTTTTCGCTCCGGAGCGGTTTTCGTCTGATTTCTGGCGTTGCCTGTTCTGCTGTTGGGGCTGTTGTGCGGTTTCGCCGTTTTCTTTGGGCTGCTTTGACTTGGATTTTCGCTTTTTCTTCTTTTTTGCGTTGTCGAAGCGTGCAATGCTGTCCTGACCCAAGAGGTCGGCATATGGTTTTTTCTCAGTGGCGTTTGCCTCAGATTCTGAAAGAAGCGTCAGCGGCTTTTCGCCGGCTTTGTTCATTGCGATTACTTCGAAGGCGCGGTCGGCGGTCAGGGTTACGAGATTGGCCGGAATCGATTTGTCGGTCGAATATGTGATGGTCCGGTTGAACACGTCGTATTTGAAATGATAGTATGTGTTGTCGGCCGTTTCGAGCCGGACATCTTTCGGCGGAAGGTGTTTGAGGCTTTCAACATATGTGTCGACTTCGAAGTTCAGACAGCATTTAAGCTTCGCGCATTGTCCGGCGAGTTTCTGCGGATTGAGCGAAATGTCCTGAAAGCGGGCTGCGGCAGTTCCGACACTGACGAAGTTGGTCATCCATGACGCGCAGCAAAGCGGTCGGCCACATGGGCCGATACCGCCAATGCGGCCGGCTTCCTGTCGCGCTCCGATCTGCTTCATCTCGACCCGGACCTTGAATGTTTCGGCGAGCACTTTGATGAGCTGACGGAAGTCGACGCGCTCGTCAGCAATATAATAGAAGATTGCCTTGTTGCCGTCGCCCTGATATTCGACATCGCCGATTTTCATGTTGAGCTTCAGATCGGCGGCAATCTTGCGCGAGCGTATCATGGTGTCGTTTTCCTTTGCCTTGGCTTCTTCGAATCGTTCGAGATCGGCCGGACGGGCTTTGCGCAGCACTCGTCGCACCTCGGCGTTGGCTTTGACGTTGGCACGTTTCATCTGCCGTCTCACCAACGGTCCGGTGAGCGTTACCTGCCCGATGTCGTGACCCGGCGACGCTTCGACTGCAACAGTGTCGCCGATTTCCAACGGAATGCGAAGGGAGTTGAGGAAAAATCCTTTGCGGGTGTTTTTGAACTGAACCTCAACCATGTCGCAGTTGTCGGCCGCCCCTGGAATATCTGACATCCAGTCGTGGCATGAGAGCTTTCCGCGCGGAGGATCGTGATGCTCGCAACGGCGGCATCGGCTCAGGCGAAGTTCGTCGCCGCTGCCAAGTTGCGAGGAGTCTGCGTCGTTTCCTTCCTGTGGGATAATAGGTTTTTCCGAATCCATAGGCGCACGTTATTTTGCAAAGCTGACAGAGCGTGTTTCGCGGATTACGGTGATTTTCACCTGTCCGGGATAGGTCATTTCATCCTGAATGCGTTTTGCGATTTCCGCAGACAGCTTTTCTGTTTCAATGTCGTCGATCTTGTCAGCGCCGACAATGACGCGTAGTTCGCGACCTGCCTGGATCGCATATGTCTTGATCACACCTGGATAGCTGAGGGCAAGCTGTTCGAGGTCGTTGA
Source organism: Paramuribaculum sp. (assembly GCA_029058705.1). Classification (GTDB taxonomy): domain Bacteria; phylum Bacteroidota; class Bacteroidia; order Bacteroidales; family Muribaculaceae; genus Paramuribaculum. The sequence goes on from JAIDXA010000359.1 coordinate 7,579, forward strand.
GCCGTTTGATGTATGCTTCCACCATTTCCCTTCGGGCGCCCGGACGGGCTCCGGAGATGGCGTCGCAGACCTGGACAATGGGAGCCAGGAGCGAGCTCATTTCAACTTCGTCGTGGTGAGCGCCTATTGCATTGCAGATTTCCGGTTTTTCCTTGTATTTTTCAGCGAGCTTCATGCCGAGGAGTGCGTGGGGCAGTTCGGGCTCTTCATCAGGCACTTTTCCTATGTCGTGAAGCAGTCCAGCGCGACGGGCTTTTTTCGGGTTCAACCCGAGTTCGGATGCCATGACGGCACAGAGGTTGGCGGTTTCGCGTGAATGTTGCAGGAGGTTCTGTCCGTAGCTCGAACGGTATTTCATTTTTCCGACGAGGCGCACGAGTTCGGGATGGAGTCCGTGGATGCCGAGGTCTATGGCGGTGCGTTTTCCGGTCTCTATGATTTCCTCTTCTACCTGGCGGCGCACTTTTGCCACAACCTCTTCGATGCGGGCCGGGTGGATGCGGCCGTCGGTCACAAGCTGATGAAGTGCGAGACGTGCGATTTCGCGGCGCACGGGGTCAAATCCGGACAATACGATTGCTTCAGGGGTGTCGTCGACTATGATTTCGATTCCGGTAGCGGCTTCGAGGGCGCGGATGTTGCGGCCTTCACGACCGATTATCCTGCCTTTGATTTCGTCGGAGTCTATCTGGAAAACGGTTACGGAGTTTTCAATGGCTGTTTCAGTTGCAACGCGCTGGATTGACTGGACGACAATTCGTTTGGCTTCTTTGTTGGCCGTTAGTTTCGCTTCGTCCATGATGTCGTTGATGTAGCTCTGGGCGGCTGTTTTCGCTTCGTCTTTAAGCGATTCGATCAGTTTTTCCTTTGCTTCTTCAGATGAAAGGCCGCTGACTCTTTCGAGCTCTTCCTGAGCGTGAAGCCTGAGCGCGTCAAGTTCGTTCTGGCGGGCTTCCGCGGCCGCAAGGCGGTCGTTCAGTTTCGCTTTAGTCTGCTCGTTTTCGTTGCGGGCACGTTGGTTTTCGCTCTGTTGCTGGTTGAGCTGGAGTTCTCTTTGTTTGATACGGCTTTCGCTCTGCTGGATTTTCTGCATTCGCTGGTTGGCCTGTTTTTCGGCTTCACCAACGATTTTCAGTTCCTCTTCGCGGGCTTCGAGCAGTTTGTTTTTCTTGATGACTTCAGCCTCGTTCCGGGCTTCATCGATGATTGCATTGGCGCGTGAGCTGGCCATGTTGCGTTGAACAATCATGGTTGCGACAATGCCGATAGTCAATGCGATTATGGCTATCAATACGCAGGCTATAATGTTTATTTCCATGTCGTTTAATTGTTATTTGTTTTGACGGTTTATATTTTCTCTTAGAAAGCGAAGCATGGGGACACGGCGGTGGCCTTCATGCTGTCGGGACTACTTGATCCGGTTTTCTGTTCAGGACTATGAAGAAAATCCGGTCACAAGTGTGGTGATGTGGTTGGGAAACCGTCAAAAATGGAAGGCAAAGGGCAGTTGAATGCTCATTATTCAAAAGTTTTCCCTCAACAGCTTCGACAACTCCGTGTCGAATTGTCCAAGAGTCGAGTCAAGTTCGGCCATCTGGCTTTTCAGCTGGATGAATCCTTTGGCGAACAGGAGCGTAACCATTGCCAGAACTTCGTCGGGTGAACGGTCTGCAAAAAGTTCGCTATATTTATCATAGGCATGGTTTACTTGTTTCGTGACGCTTCGAAGGAGGTGTTCTTCGTCGCGGTCAATGCTGAGACTGAGTTCCACGCCGGCTATTTTGAGCGTTATGTCCAGTTTATCTTTCATTGCATCATTCGGTTAGTTCGGCGATGCATTTGTCGATGTCCCGCACCAATTGTGATAAAAAGGCACGACTTCGCTCCACGTCTTCGCGTTTTGGAGAGAGGGTTGTAACGACACGCAACTGTTCGTTCTGTTGGCGCAACAGGTCAATTTCATGTTGCTGGCGTTGCAACGTTGACTGGAGCTGGGCGATTTTTGCTTCCGCAGCACGTTTTTCCTCAAGAAGCTCGACATAGCGTTCGGTCAGGAGGCTGGCTTTGCTTCTGATACTTTCGAGTCGTTGCTGCAGATCGGCGGCCATTTTTATATAAATTTCCACAAAGTTAGTGATTCTTTTCCAAAATCACCGTGTTTTGATGATATTTTTTTTGTGTCGGAAAGTTGTGTCAACACCCCTTTTGACGTTTTTTTCGCATGGGTTTTCCGTGGGTCAGATGAGTTTTTCGAAGGCCATCCGTTTGCCGTGGTCATAGTTGACCGTGCCGCAGTGTTCAAAGCCGAGCCGTGAAAGAAGCGACAGCATTTCTGTGTTGTCGTTGTTGGTGTCAATGCGGAATGAGCCTATTCCGGTTGCGGATGCCAGTGTTTCTACCGATTCAAGAAAGATTCGTCCGTAGCCGTGTCCTCGTTCTGACGGTGCTACGGCCAGACGATGGACAACAACATAGGGCGTGTCGCTGAGCCAGTCTCCTTCAATGTTATTGTAGGCCGGTTCGTTGTTGAATGAGACAGCGCCATATGCAACTACTGTTTGGCCGGAGTCGGTCAGGACGAATGCGCGCTCATCCGTGATGTCGTTTAAAATGTCAGCATCAGTCGGATAAGACATGTCCCATTGCGTGCGTCCGTGAATGAGCATATGCTCTACTGCCAGGCGGATGATGCCGGCTGCTGAGGGAAAGTCGGATAATGTGGCTTTTCGGAATTGCATTGTCTGTTTGGGGGCATCGTGGACTGTCTCAGCGTTTGCGTGCGATGATGATTATCGGATGATAGGTGAGCGTTTTTAGGTTGCGGTTGATGATGTTGCGTGCTTCTGTCACGGATTTTCCGTTGGATGATAGAGCATTGACACCTGTGAGCCGGATGTGGGTCAGGAGTTCTTTCGGAGAATTGAAATGTTGTGGAATGTGTTGTTCGTCAGAGTGGATGATTTTGAAATCCTGGCTGATCCATTCTGTCAGTTTTTTCAATGACGGATACGGCGACCGGCGGATTTCATGGAAATTATCCGGGCCATAGGTGGCTATGACGAGCCATCCGTCTCTTTTCAGCGCTTTTGAACAGTTCTTGATAAAAGAACGTGGCGAGCAGAACCATTGCATTGCGGATGCCGAGGCTATCGCATCGACGGATTGCTCCGGTAATTCGCGTATGGCGATTTCTCCGTCGCAGATGTGATGTCGGCCGGGCAGGTCATCGGCAATTTGCGAAATGTCCCATAGCTGCAGGTCGTTGACGGTGAGCCATTGGCTGGTTGTTCTGGTGAAAATGCCGGTGCCGGCGCCGATTTCGATCAGGCTGTCGATTCTGTTTGTCGTGCAGGCTGATTTCCATCGATTTGAAAGTTCGATGGCTGTTGTCAGCTGCACGGTGGCATTGCTGTCGTATGTGTCTATGGCGTTGCGGAATCTGTGTGCGACGAGTCTTTTGTCGATGATCTCGTTTTTGATAATTGTGCGCAAGTCAGGCAGATGGGGGGCGTCGAGTTCGACAATTTCGGTGTTTGTAATATTCCACGCTGCTTTTTGGTTGTCGGGTGGAATGATGTTGTCGTTGAGGGATATGTAGGCTTTGTCCCATGTCGAACCGGTACATTTTAATGCCGATATGGCAATCAGTTCTTCGCGTAGCGAGTCGAGACTTCGCAGCGGCCGGCGGCTTGTGAATTTTTCAGCGGCTTTGGCTCCTCCGCACATGCGGCGGTTGAATTTGAGCAAAGATTGTTCGGACAGGCCGGTGAGTGTGAGGTTGAATATTGTTTGCGGGATTCCCAGGCGGTCGTCGACGGGATGGAGAGTTCCGTTGATGGCTATTCGTGAGGTTATCGGCAATTCCGGATGCCGGCTGATGAAGAGATCGGCCGCGATTACTCCGAAAGACCATGCAACTACCATTATTTCGCTTAGATCTTTACGTAGCGGGATGTCTGTCGGGCTGGAATAATCGTAGACGACCGCAAAATCGCAATCGGTCGGGCTTATGTCGGAAAATGGGTTCTCGTCCATTCCCCATCCGGCGAAAAACAGAAGCAGACGAGGAGATCCGGTGCTGATTAGATGTTTGATTTCCATAAGGGAATCCGAAAGATTTTATGAGTTGAGAATCGAATTGAGTGAGTCAGTGAGCCTGTCTATGTCAGAAACGCTCATTGCTGCACTAAGGCTGATGCGCAGGCGTTCGGTGCCGGGTGGGACTGTCGGGGTACGGATTGGAAGAACTTTGATCCCTTCGTCAAGCAGCCGCGCGGAAATCCGGAGAGCTTCTTCGGAAGAACCGATGATGATTGGCGTTATGTAACGTGGATCGGTCAGTCCGAGATTGGTTGCGAGCCTGTTTGCGAGCGAAAGCAGATGTTGGCGTTCTGCGTTCATGTCTACAATCCGGTCGATCATAAACAGAGTCCAGGCGCATGTCATGGGAGCGATTGCAGTTGAAAAAATAAAGCTGCGGGCCCGGTTGATCGCGAAATCGCGAAGGGTAGGGGTCATTATGGCGAATGCTCCTGCGGATGCGCAGGCTTTTCCGAATGTGCCGATGATTATGTCTATTTCGGAAAAGTCATGCAGGCTGCGGCATAGGCCGAGTCCGTTGACTCCGATGGCTCCGAACGCATGGGCTTCGTCGACATAAAGAATCGATTTCGGGAAGCGTTTTTTGAGATTGCAGAGCGTTTCGAGATCTGAAGAGTCGCCATCCATCGAATAGATCGATTCTACGGCGATGATTATATGCTCGTAGTTGTCGTGTTCGCGTTTGAGCAGCTCTTCGAGTCGGGTGAAGTCGTTGTGTGGAAACCGGCGGAAGGGTGCGCGGCTTAAGGTTATGCCGTCAATGATGCTTGCATGGACCAGGCGGTCGGCAAGAATAAGGGTGTTTTTTTCTGAGGCGAGGGCTGAGATCAATCCTGCATTGGCATGGTAGCCGCTGTTGAAAATGAGGGCCGGCCGATTGCTGTAGAGCGACGACAGTCTTGTTTCGAGAACTTGATATTCAGACTGCCGGCTGCTCAGAAGTCGTGAGGCCGATGAGGTCATTGCGATTTTTCTGTTTGCTTCGTCTGCAAAAAACTCATCCTGAAGATCATGCCGTATGGCCAGTCCGAGGTAATCGTTGAGTGAAAAATCAATCAGGCCGGACTCGGTGGATTCCTGTGGGATTATCCGGAAATTTCCTTCTGCTTTGAGTCGGTCGAGGGTTTCTGCGTAGCTCATGCTGAAGTGGCGTCCTCCTTGACGATTTTGATCATTTTGCGGCATAGGAAGTCGAGGTCGCTGTCGCTTATTATATAAGGAGGCATTACGTAGACCAGGCGGCCAAACGGACGCACCCAGATGCCTTCTTCTACACATCTGCGTTGAAAGGCAGCCATGTCGACGGGCTTTTCCATTTCTATGACACCGATCGATCCGAGAATACGCACCTCTTTTACGCCGGGAAGGCCGGCGGCCGGGGTGAGTAGTTTTTTTAACTGGGACTCGATATGAGCCACGCGTCCGGACATATCCTGTGAGTTGAGCAGACGGAGCGACGCGAGAGCTATTGCGCAACCCAAAGGGTTTGCCATGAAAGTGGGTCCGTGCATCATCACACCGGCTTCTCCGGCCGATATCGTGTCTGCGACGTCTTTGGTTGTCATGACCGCGCTCATAGTCATGTAGCCGGCAGTCAAACCTTTTCCGATACACATGATGTCGGGCTCCACGCCGGCCCATTCGGCGGCCCAGCGTTTGCCGGTGCGCCAGAATCCTGTTGCTATCTCGTCGAATATCAGATAGATGTCGTGCCGGTTGCATAGTTTGCGCGCCTCGGCCAGAAATCGAGGGTGATAGAATTTCATTCCACCGGCGCCCTGCACGACCGGTTCGAGGATCAATGCGGCTATTTCTTCGGAATGTTCTGCCATGACGGACTCAAGCTGGCACATGGCAGCCGGATCCCAGTCTTGTCCAAACTTGACTGAAGGGGAGTCGACAAAGTAGCGGATCGGAAGTGACGTGCCGAAAGCCGTGTGCATTCCTGTCACCGGGTCGCAGACGCTCATCGCATTCCACGTGTCGCCGTGATAGCCTGATCTGATCGTGACAAAGTTTGTTTTTCTGTGGGAGCCGCTTTTGGATATTGCTGCCTGGACGGCCATCTTCATGGCAACTTCGACTGCAACAGACCCGGAATCGGCATAGAAGATGTGGCTCATTCCTTTTGGCGCTGTTTCCAGAAGTAATTTGCCGAGTTCGATGGCCGGTGAATGTGTCAGGCCACCGAACATGACGTGTGACATACGGTCAATCTGAGCTTTGGCGGCCTCGTTGATGACAGGGTTGTTGTAGCCATGGATGACGCACCACCATGACGACATGCCGTCGATCAGTTCTCGACCGTCACGGAGTCGGAGTCTGACGCCGTTTGCAGATTCAACACAATAAGTCGGAAGTGGATCGATTGTCGATGTATAGGGATGCCAGAGGTGTTCGCGATCCCAGTGGTCGCACAGATGTGACAATCCGGAGTGGATGGATGTTGGCATTGGTTTATCTGTTATTTTAGTAAATCAAGAAAGGATGGCCGTGGTTCTGCTGTCGATGACAGCGGGTGATCAGGCTTTTCTTGTTTCAAGACGGCACAAAATTACGAAAAAAATGTCACATGTCGCCCTTTGGGCTTCTTTAGGGAGAATATAATATTGTACGTTCATTCTCGTGAAATGCATTCCTTTTTTGTTTGAAGTCTGAGAGGAGGGGGTGAATTCAAACATACTCTTAAATAAAAAGCATGATGGATGGTCGGAAAAATCAGAAATCTCTCAAAAAAAATGTGCGATGAAAAACTGGTTGAAATGCTTTGTGTTATGATGAAAAACAGGGGCGTTTTTGTGAGGAAACGGAAGCTGCATCGTAAAAAAAACGTTGTAAAATTTTGTCAGTTTCAAAAAAGTGACTAACTTTGCATCGCAATCGGGAAAACGCCGCTTGTCACCAACGCGAAAATAGCTCAGTTGGTAGAGCACAACCTTGCCAAGGTTGGGGTCGCGGGTTCGAGTCCCGTTTTT
>JAIDXA010000036.1 GCA_029058705.1 Paramuribaculum sp.
GTGTATGTGCTACAAGGCCAAAGGCGACCGACGAACGATCGAGGTAAACCACAGGCTCAACGAATACAAACGAAAAGCCCGTGAACTGCTGACATCGGAGGAGGGGCGCAAACACCGGGGACGACGGTGCATCGAGCCGGAAGCCGTCTTCGGACAGATGAAGTTCAACATGGCATACCGCCGCTTCCGCCACTTCGGGAAAGACAAGGTCACAATGGATTTTGCCTTCTTCGCCATAGCCTTCAACATCAAAAAATGTGCTCAAAGATAGCGAAACAGACCAAAAACGGGGGAAATACGCCCCATTTTGGCCTGGTTTTACATATATCCCGATTTTTATCGCCTGAGAATCGATTATTTTGGAAAAAGCATCAAAAATCTGTCGCCTGAAAAATATCGAATCCTCAATGCTCAAAATGCAGAGGCTGCGCCGTAAAACTTAATTACGACACAGCCCCGTGGAGTTTGTGGGTTTGCTCGGATGTGGATTATTTTGTGACTTTGAGGTCGAAGTTGTAGGTTTTGCCTGTGTAGGCGGTCATTTTTCCGGTGTAGGATTCGTTGGAGAGTTTGCCGATGAATGTCCCGGTTACTTCGGCTTTGTCGTTGGTTTCTTCAAGGGTGAGGTCGCCGGTGTTGGGGTTGAAGGATTTGACTACGAGCTGGAGTGTGTTGGACGGGCCGTATTTGTCGTAGTAGTATGTCCCTTTTTTCATTCCTTTCTCGAGGTTGACGTGGATGGCGAGTTTGGTCCCGAGTTTTCCTGCGAGTTCGTATGGGCCGTTGCCGAGTTTTTGGGCTTTGGCGTTGTCTTCGCCGTTTTCGCTGATGTATGTTTTATATTCTTTTCCGGTTGGTTTGTAGTTTTTGAAGAATGTTTCCTGTGAGGGGGTGTTCATGGTTATTGCCTGGATTTCGGAGTATGAATGGCCGGAGAAGGAGAAGGGTATGCGTGCGGTCCCGTTTTCAGGGATGTCTTTTCCGGGCTCTATTTTTCTTGTGACATCTTCTATGCCGGATCCCATATATGTATGTTTCCATGTGATTGTGTATTCGTCGCCTGAAATGGGTTGGTCGGTGGTGTTTTTGAGGGTGTAGTAGCCTTTGCCTTCGTCCATCATGAATTCGATTTCTTTAGTGATGGTAGCGCCCATGTTTTTGACGGCGTTTTTACGTGAGGCTACGTAGTCGTTGAAGAGTGAAGTGGCCATGTTGTCGACGTTGACCATTGTTTTGGCGAGTTTTTCGTCGGTCATGTCGTTGTTGATGGCGCCGGTTGCTGTTGCGAATTTGATTTTTTCTTCCGGATATTTGAATAGTCCGTGGGATTGAATGACTGTCGGCAGGCTGTTTTCGCGGGCTTCGACTATGATTGATGTTCCGTTGCCGTAGTTGATATGATAGAGTCCTTCGGTTTCTGTTTTAGTGACGGTCACGCTGTCGGGGTTGTAGTCGATCGACATTTCTTCGGCGAGTTCGGCTGCGGGATAGACTGCGATGACGGAGTCGGTTTGGTTGTCATTGACGTAGTGTGCGAAGGTTTGCGAGAAGTCTGTCATGGCTTTTTCGCCTGGGTCTGAACATGATGTGAACGTGATTGCCGCTGAGGCGATTGCGAGTGATAATGAGAATTGTTTCATAAAATTGGCTTAAAGGTTAGTGTTGAATATTGAATGTATTGTCTTTTTGTTATTTCAGGCGTATGGTTGTGAATTCCATGGTGAGCAGGTTGACTCGGAGCAGGCGGTCGGTCAGAAGCTGTCCGGTTGCGGTGAGATATTTGATCGCTTCGGCTGCCTGAAGCGATCCGAGGACTCCGGGGACTACGCCGAGCGGGCCTGCCACTTCGCTGCGGACTACGGCGTCGGGGCCGTCGGGGAAGAGGTCGGAGAGTCGGGTGGTGTCGGGCAGTATTGTCATTGTCTGCCCTTCGTAGCGGAAGATGGCGCCGTGGTTGTAGGGTTTTTTCAGGCGGTGGCAGACGCGGTCGACGGTGAATTTGGTTTCGAGAGAGTCGGTCGCTTCGATTATGAAGTCGAATTGAGGGAAGATGTTTGTCATTTCTTCTTCGCTCAGGAAGCGGTCGATGGCTTCGACTGAGACTGTCGGGTTGATGGCGGCCATTGATTCGGCGGCCGAAATGGCTTTTGGCCGGTCGATGTCGGCTGTCGAGTGGATTATCTGGCGCTGGAGGTTTGTCAGATCGACGCGGTCGCCGTCGGCTATCGCTATGTGGCCTACTCCGGCTGCGGCGAGGTATAAGGCTATGGGCGATCCGAGACCACCTGCTCCGATGATGATTACTGATGACCGGGATAGTTTCTGTTGTCCTTCGACGCCGAAGCCGGGGAGGGTCAGATGGCGCGCGTAACGCTGTTGTTGTTCGGGTGTGAGGTGTTGCATGGCGGCGGGTTTTATGTCAGCATCGGGGCGATGCGGCGTACTGCTTCTATGAAGCGGTCGCAGTCGTTGATTGTGTTGTAGAGGGCGAATGCGGCTCTGACGGTGCCTTCGATTCCGAGGACGTGCATCAGGGGTTGTGCGCAGTGGTGGCCGGTGCGTACTTCGATTCCGAGTTTGTCAAGAAGGAGGCCTGTGTCGTAGTGATGGGCTGAGCCGATCAGAAATGAGATGATCGCGCTTTTTCCGGGTGCTGTGCCGAAGATTCTGATTCCGGGGATTTCGAGCAGCCGGCCGGTTGTGTGCCGCAGTAGTTCTTCTTCGTGGGCGGCAATGTTGTCAAGTCCGATCCGGCATACGTAGTCAATGGCTGTGTGCAGTGCGGCCAGTCCTACATAGTCGGGTGTTCCGGCTTCGAATTTGAAGGGTAATTCGGCGAAGGTTGTGTGTGGGAATGATACATGGCTGATCATTTCTCCGCCGCCTTGATAAGGGGGCATCCGATCCAGCAGTTCGCGTCGTCCGTAGAGGATTCCGACACCGGTAGGGCCATAGATCTTGTGTGAAGAGAAGGCGTAGAAGTCGGCGTTGAGCTGTTTCATGTCGACCGGTATGTGGGCAACGGCCTGCGCGCCGTCGATCATGGCGACAGCTCCGGCGTCGTGGGCCAACCGTATGATTTCTGCAACCGGGTTGACTGTGCCGAGTACGTTGGAGACGTGGGCCACGGAGACGATCGCGGTTCTTTCAGTAAGGAGCGAGCGGTAGGCGTCCATGTCGAGCGAGCCGTCGGAACGGATCGGAACAACTTTTATTTCGATGCCCTGACGGTCGCGGAGCAATTGCCATGGCACGATGTTGGCGTGGTGTTCCATTTCGGTCAGGATGATTTCGTCGCCTGGCTTGAGCATCGATCCGTAGCTTGAGGCCACGAGGTTGATGGCTTCGGTTGTTCCGCGTGTGAAGATGATTTCATCGGTCGATGATGCTCCGATGAACCGGCGCACTTTTTCGCGGGTGGCTTCCATCATTGCGGTCGCTTCCTGGGAGAGGGTGTGGACGCCGCGGTGTACGTTGGCTTTGTGGCTGAAATATATGTCTGTGATCGAGTCTACGACTTCGCGGGGTGTCTGGGTCGAGGCGGCGTTGTCGAGATAGACCATAGGTTTGCCGTGGATCTCGCGGCCGAGGATAGGGAAGTCCTTACGGTAGGTTTCGGCCGGGAATGTGGTTTTGTCGGGGTCGGACATGATTTTTTGTCAGTTTTCGGTTGGCTTGCGTTCGGCGCAGGCTCCGTGGCAGTCGGCACATGAGGATTCGTTCCCGTCGAACCGTTTTTCAACGAGGTGACGCAGTCTGTCGCGCAGGCCTTCCATGCGGACTGTGTCGATGACATCGGCCATGAAGGCCTGCATCAGCATTTTGCGGGCCTCGTCAACCGGAATTCCTCGGCTCTGCATGTAGAAGAGGGCTTCGTTGTCGAGTTGGCCTGTGGTGGCGCCATGGCTGCAGATGACTTCGTCGTTGTAGATTTCGAGCTGCGGTTTTGCGTGCATCCGGGCATCGGGAGAGGCGAGGATGCTGCGGCATGTCTGGGTCGCGTCGGTGAATGGTGCGTTCCCGTCGACGAGGATGCGACCCTGAAAGGCGCACGAGGCGTGGCCGTCAGCCACATACTTGAATAATTGGGAGCTTTTGCAACGGGGGGTCAGGTGCCTCATGCTGACGGAGTTGTCGATTCTCATTTCACCGGAGGCTATTGCCATGCCGGCGAGGGTTGTCTGGCAGTCGGTTCCGTCGGTTTCGATCGAGAAGTTGTTGCGTGTCTGGCCGCAGGTCAGTGTCGACGAGCTGATCATCAGTGACGACCGGTCGGCCTGCCGGGCAAAGATTTCGGAATGGCGTGTTGTCGATGACGAGGATTCTTCGATTGTGTAGTAGTCCAGTCTTGAGTCTGGAAACATTACGATTTCGACAACTTCCGAGGCGAGATATGCGTGGGCGTTGTCCTGAGAGTGGTCGCAGACGAGGATCTGGGCTTCGGCTCCGGCTTCCATGACAATCAGGACGCGCCGTGGTGCCATCAGTGGGGTAGGGGCGGAAAATATATTGACGAGCTGGAGGGGGCGTGTCATTTTCACGCCGCGCGGTATGCGTATGATGACGCCGTCCTGAGCAAAGAGCGTGTTGACTGCGACAGTCGGAGATCCGATCGGTGCGACTGATCCATAGAAAGGCTCTACGAGTTCGGGGTGTTCGGTGGCCGTCTGGCTCAATGATGCGAAAACGACACCATCGGGAAGCCTTTCAGTCAGGTTGCGTGACGGCTGGAACGAGTCGTTGACAACGATTCCGAGCAGGGTCGACATGTTTGGCACGTCGCAGCGCCATGTCGCGGCGATGTCGGCCGGGATGTCGAGCCGTGTTATGTTGAGGCCGTAGTCGGGAGCGAACATCGCGTTGACGTCGGTCCGTTCGTGGCCTTCGTGTCCTTTTCGGGGGAATTCGTTTGTCTCAAGCGATTCGAAGGCTCTCTGACGCATGCGGTTCAGGGCTGGAGCGCTTCGTGAGTCTATTGTCTCGCGGTTGTCGCGGAAGAGGTCGAGATATTGTTGTCTGCTGTTCATCGGAGGCTGGATTAGAGTTTTCCGTCAACTTCTTCTTTGATCCAGTCATAGCCACGGTTTTCGAGGTCGAGGGCGAGTTCCGGACCGCCGGTGCGGACAATGCGTCCTTTGTAGAGGACGTGGACGAAGTCGGGACGTATATAGTCGAGCAGGCGCTGATAGTGTGTGATCACTATCGTTGCGTTGCGTTCGTTTTTCAGTTTGTTGACACCTCCGGCAACAATGCGCAGCGCGTCGATGTCGAGGCCGCTGTCGGTCTCGTCAAGAATCGAGAGCTGTGGTTCGAGGACTGCCATCTGGAAAATTTCATTGCGTTTCTTTTCTCCGCCGGAAAATCCTTCGTTGACCGAACGGGATGCGAGTTTGTTGTCGAGCTCGACAATTTCACGCTTCTGTCTCATCAGTTTGAGGAAATCGGTTGCCGAAAGTGGAGTTTCGTTGAAATATTTTCTTTTGGCATTGATGGCCGCGCGCATGAAGTTGACCATCGAGACTCCGGGGATTTCCACCGGGTATTGGAAGGAGAGAAAGAGCCCTTCGTGGCTTCGGTCTTCCGGCGACAGTCCAAGCAGTTCGACTCCGTGGAAGTCGACCGAGCCTTCGGTTACGGTGAATGCCGGATTTCCGGCCAGCACTTCCGAGAGAGTGCTTTTGCCCGAACCGTTGGGACCCATGATTGCATGGACTTCTCCGCGGTTTACGGTCAGGTTGATTCCTTTTAGGATTTCTTTGCCTTCTATGCCGGCATGGAGGTTTTCGACCTTAAGAAGCTGTTGGTTCATTTATGTTGGGAGAATTATGATGTCAGACGAATTTTTTTGATTGCATGTTGAGGAAGACTGGGGAGTGGACAGGTCTGTATCAGCCGACCGAGCCTTCGAGTGTGAGTGCGAGCAGTTTCTGCGCTTCGACGGCAAATTCCATCGGGAGTTTGTTCATGACCTCTTTGGCATAGCCGTTGACTATGAGTCCGACGGCTTCTTCGGTCGGGATTCCGCGCTGGTTGCAGTAGAACAGCTGGTCTTCCGATATTTTCGAGGTCGTTGCCTCATGTTCGATGACGGCTGTGTCGTTTAGCGCATCGATGTAAGGAAACGTGTGTGCGCCGCAATTGGAACTTAGCAGAAGCGAGTCGCATTGGGTGTAGTTTCTGCATCCGTCGGCGTTTGGCGCTACTTTGACCAGTCCGCGGTATGAGTTCTGGCTGTGTCCGGCGGAAATTCCTTTTGAGACGATTGTCGAGCGGGAGTTGCGGCCGAGATGGATCATTTTTGTTCCGGTGTCGGCCTGCTGATGGTTGCGGGTGACTGCTACGGAGTAGAATTCGCCGACTGAACCTTCTCCGGCAAGCACACATGACGGATATTTCCAGGTTATCGCCGATCCTGTTTCGACCTGTGTCCACGAGAGTTTGCTTCGGTCACCGCGGCATAGCCCGCGTTTTGTCACGAAGTTGTAGACTCCGCCCCGACCTTCCGCGTCGCCGGCATACCAGTTCTGGACTGTCGAATATTTGACTTCGGCACGGTCTTCGACTATGATTTCGACGATTGCCGCGTGGAGCTGGTTTTCGTCGCGCATCGGGGCTGTGCAGCCTTCGAGATAGCTGACATAGGCATCGTCATCGGCCACGATGAGAGTCCTTTCAAACTGACCGGTCCCGGCGGCATTGATGCGGAAGTATGTGCTGAGTTCCATAGGGCAGCGCACTCCTTTCGGGATATATACAAATGAACCGTCGGAAAAAACGGCCGAGTTGAGAGCCGCGTAGAAATTGTCGCGGTAGCTGACGACTTTTCCGAGATATTTCCTGACCAGGTCGGGATAGTCTTTGACAGCTTCCGAGATCGAACAGAATATGATTCCGAGTTCGGCAAGTTTCTCGCGATGAGTGGTCTTGACACTGACGGAGTCCATTACAGCGTCGACAGCCATGCCTGAAAGCGCTTTTTGTTCGGACAGAGGGATGCCGAGCCGGTTGAATGTGTCAATGAGTTCCGGGTCGACTTCATCGAGACTTTTGGGACCCTCTTTTTTTCGTGGCGCCGCGTAATAGCTTATCGCCTGGAAATCGATTGGCGGAATTTTCAGGTGAGCCCATTCGGGGGGTGTCAGAGTCAGCCAGTGGCGGAAAGCCTTGAGCCGGAATTCAAGAAGCCATTCCGGTTCGCCTTTTGTTTTTGAAATGAATCTTACGGTTTCTTCGTTCAGCCCTTTCGGCAGTATGTCGGTCGGGATGTCGGTTGTGAAACCGTATTTGTAGTCGCCTTGCGTCACTTCGCTGATGACATCGGCCTCGCCGCTGCCACTTTGGGGGTCAAGCTGGTTGTTGTTATCGGATAATTTGTTTACGTCCATGATGGATAAACAGATTTAGGATGCTGAAAGTTGAAGAAAGCCGAGGAGTCGGGGCGCCAGGTCGGCGATGAGGCCGCCGATGCCGCTTGTGTCGCGTGCCAAAGCGCTTGAAGGTGCTATGAATTTCGCGAAGTTGATGATAAAACTGATGATGATTCCGCTTTTCAGCAACATGAATAGCGCTCCGGCAAGTGAATCGAAAAAGCCCAGACACAGTTTCCGGCTGATATATTTGACAGTACGGGCAAAAAACCAGACACCGGTCCAGACGGCAACAAACAGAAGGACGTGACCCACACATTCGGCGGCCCAGTCTGCCATAAGTTTCTGCGTGGGGTCGGCTGCGGCGTTTTTGTCGGAGAAGATGTCCATGACGGCAGCTGAGACAGCATCGCCGAAAAGTTGGCATGCGACAATGGCGAGTGCGAACGCCAGAAGTGATCCGATCTGGACAACGATTCCACGCCGGAATCCCCAGATAGCCGAGAGGATGAGGACTATGAGGATTATGATGTCTGTTCCTGACATATAATAGTGCTTTTATCTGCGTTATTGAGAGCTCTGGTCGGCTTTCCGTCTGTTGAATATCAGAATGCAAATTTAAACATTTTGGTATAGATAGCCAACTTGACACCCGAAAAAGGTGGTGTTGCTGCACGGCTCTTTCATTTAAAAAAGTCTTGTACTTCCGAAAATCCTGTTATTTTATAGCGGGGGAAGTCTGAACGGGA
>JAIDXA010000360.1 GCA_029058705.1 Paramuribaculum sp.
GAAGAAAAACATATCGAATATATCAACCGAATAGCAGACCGGGAACGCGCCCCCATGTATGTTGTCGGCGAGACCACCGGCGACGACCGTTTTGTATTCTCCCGCAAAGACGGCGTCAAGCCTATCGACCTCGCGATGGCAGACATGTTCGGAAACTCTCCGAAAACAGTCATGACCGATTCGACTGTCGACCTGAAATACCTTCCGGTCGACACTGACGAAAACGAAGTCGAAAACTATCTGCGCGACGTCCTCAGCCTCGAAGCCGTTGCATGCAAAGACTGGCTGACCAATAAAGTTGACCGTTCGGTCACCGGAAAAATCGCCCGCCAGCAGTGTCAGGGAGAGATCCAGCTCCCGCTGAGCGACTGCGGTGTTGTAGCGCTCGACTACAACGGACGCCGGGGAATAGCCACCTCTATCGGCCACGCACCTCAGGTTGCGCTGATCGACTCGGCCCGCGGATCCATCATGGCAATCGCTGAATCACTCACCAACATCGTCGGCGCTCCAATAGACAGCGACCTCAAAGGCATCTCACTGTCCGCCAACTGGATGTGGCCATGCAAGAACCCCGGCGAAGACGCCGCCCTCTACCGCGCGGTCGAAGCATGCAGCAACTTCGCGTGTGCCCTCGGCATAAACATCCCGACCGGCAAGGACTCTCTTTCGATGACTCAGAAATATGGCGACGAGAAGGTATTCGCTCCCGGAACCGTCATCATATCAGCCGCTGGTGAAGTGACCGATGTCCGCAAAACCGTTTCGCCAGTCCTGTCCAACAACAAGAACTCGCGCCTTTATTATATCGATTTCTCATATTCACCTCTGAGCCTTGGAGGATCAGCATTGGCCCAGTCAATGAACCGACTCGGAGACATGGCGCCGACCGTCGCCGACGCCGATCGCTTCAGCGCGGCGTTCAACGCTATTCAGAAACTCGTGAAACGCGGTTCGATGACAGCCATCCACGACATCTCGGCCGGCGGTCTGATCACGACTTTGCTTGAAATGACATTCGGAAATACGGCCGGAGGTATCGACCTGACCACGGATGCATTCGTGGCCGACGGCGAGACAGATCTGGTCAAAATTCTTTTTGCGGAGAATCCGGCAGTTGTCGTGCAGGTCGCAGAGAATAAGGCAGAAGCCGCCGAACGCCTTCTCAAAGAGGCGGGCGTCACATTCCGTTTCATCGGCCGTCCATCGGCAGAACGTTCCCTGATGATCAGTCATATGGGAAACGAACGCCTGATAGGAATAGACCACATGCGCGATGTATGGTTCCGTTCTTCCTACCTTCTCGACTCAGTTCAGAGCGGCGAGAATTGCGCCCGGATGCGCTTCGAAAACTACAAGCGCCAGCCGCTGCGCTACCGACTGCCGAAAGGATTCAAAGGATCGCTTGAATCGCGCGGCCTCAAAGCAGGCAACCATGGCGAAACAGGCATCCGCGCTGCCATCATACGGGAAAAGGGAGTCAACGGAGACCGAGAAATGGCCTATTCACTGTATCTTGCCGGATTTGACGTCAAGGATGTCCACATGACAGACCTCATGAGCGGCCGGGAGACACTCGACGACGTCAATATGATTGTTTTCTGCGGCGGTTTCTCCAATTCCGACGTCCTTGGATCAGCCAAAGGCTGGGCCGGCGGATTCCTGTGGAACGAAAAAGCAAACGCAGCCCTCAAACGTTTCTATGAACGCGACGACACACTTTCGCTCGGCGTCTGCAACGGCTGTCAGCTGATGATGGAGCTCAACCTCATCTGTCCTGAAATGCCCAAAAAGGCAACGATGGAACACAACATCAGCCATAAATTCGAATCGCAATTTGTCGGGGTCACCATTCCTGAAAACAATTCGGTCATGTTCGGTCCGCTGGCCGGACTGAAAACCGGAATATGGGTCGCCCACGGTGAAGGACGTTTCAATCTGCCGATGCCACTGAAAGATTACAACGTTGTGCTCAAATACAACTACACGGCTTATCCCGGCAATCCCAACGGATCACGTGGCGGCGTTGCCGGTCTATGCTCGGCCGACGGACGTCATCTCGCAATGATGCCCCACCTCGAGCGTGCGATCTTCCCATGGCAATGTGCATATTATCCAACATCACACAGACGCGATGATGTGACCCCATGGATAGACGCGTTCATCAATGCACGCAAATGGATTGAAAAACATAACAAAGCTTAATCCCACACAACAGATGCGGGAGCCACCCGGGAAACCCTAAACCCACTGCGGCTCCCGCATCCTTTTTGCAACGACAATTCCAACAGTTTCCAATTAACATATTTCTCTATGGGAGGTTTTTTCGGCGTAACAGCCAGACACAAATGTATCGACGAACTTTTCTACGGCGTTGACTACAACAGCCATATGGGCACAAAACGCGCAGGTATGGTAACCGTCAGCGACGGCATTTTCACCCGTTCGATCCACAACATCGAAAACAATTATTTCAGAACCAAGTTCCAGAACGAGCTGGCTGACTTCAAAGGCAATTCCGGAATCGGAGTGATCTCCGACACAGACGCGCAACCTATCATCGTAAACTGCCACCTCGGCAAGTTCGCCATTGTGACAGTAGCACGCATAAACAACATCTCCGAACTTGAAAAGAAACTGCTTGCCAAAGGACACCACTTCTGCGAACACAGCTACGACATCATCAATCCGACCGAAATGATCGCATCACTCATCAGTGAAGGCAACGACCTTGTCGGCGGAATCGAAAATGTCTATAACGAAATGCGGGGCTCATGCTCAATGCTGCTGCTTCTCAACGACGGACGCATCGTTGCCGCACGCGACCGCTTCGGACGCACTCCAATAATGATAGCCCGAAAAGACGATGCTTACGCAGCTTCGTCGGAATCATGCTCGTTTCCGAATCTCGGTTTTGAACTCTGCTATGAACTCGGGCCAGGAGAAATCGTGGAACTGACGCCCGACGGAATCAAACAGCTCAGAAAGCCTAACGAAGAGATGCAGATCTGCTCATTCCTCTGGACCTACTACGGCTATCCTGTCTGCCAGTATGAAGGCCGCAACGTTGACCGAATGCGATATGTGGCCGGCCGTGACATGGCTCTTGAGGACGACACTGAAGTCGACTTCGTCAGCGCGATACCCGACTCCGGCATCGGAATGGCGCTCGGCTATTCCCAAGGCAAAGGAGTGCCATATCTCCGCGGCATAGCAAAATACACGCCCACATGGCCCCGCAGCTTCACTCCAAGCACACAGGAACGCCGTGAACTCGTGGCAAAGATGAAGCTTATCGCCAACAAATCCCTGCTGAAAGACAAGAAAGTCATTTTTTGCGACGACTCGATCGTGCGCGGCACCCAGCTTCGCGACAATGTTCGCGACCTGTATGATGCCGGCTGCAAGGAGATCCACATGCGCATCTCATGCCCGCCGCTCATCTATCCATGCACATTCCTGAACTTCACAGCTTCAAAAAGCGAGCTTGAGCTGATCACACGCCGTGTCATCGAACGGCTCGAAGGCTCCCATGACGCCAACCTCGAAGAATATGCGACAACCAACTCTCCGCGCTACAACCGAATGGTAGAGGAAATTCGCAACGAACTTGGCCTGACAAGCCTTAAATTCAGCTCGATTGAAAATATGGTCAACGCAATCGGACTGCCCAAATGCAAAATATGCACCCACTGTTTCGATGGAAGTTCCCATGACTGACCGGTAGCCGGCATCAGCCCTTTTAACTAAATTTAAGGCCTAATCCACCAATAACGGCCACAGATTGCACACCCTATGATAACGGTGTGCAATCTTCTATTATATACAGCTTTTGCCCCTAAGCAGCCAGTCCAAACTATTCGTATAGAAAAATCCCCGAAAAGCCGTTGGCCACCACCCAACAGCCTAAGCACCAAAACAATTTGCTCCATTCAGGATTATTGTGTAACTTTGTAGAGTGGTTTTGCCTTTGCGAAACCATGACAACACATCAACCAACCGATCATAAAACATTAACCATCCAATAATTTAGATCTTATGAGTTATAACATCATTGTGCTCGCCAAGCAGGTGCCTGACACCCGCAATGTGGGCAAGGATGCGATGAAAGCTGACGGCACCATCAACCGCGCCGCCCTCCCGGCCATCTTCAATCCTGAAGACCTTAACGCGCTTGAGCAGGCCCTCCGCATCAAGGATGCAAACCCCGGAACAACCGTCACCATCCTGACTATGGGTCTTCCCCGTGCCGCCGAAGTCATTCGCGAAGCTATGTACCGCGGTGCTGACGGTGGCATTGTTCTTACTGACCGTGTGCTCGGTGGCGCCGACACTCTTGCCACCTCCTACTCGCTTGCGTGCGCAGTTAAAAAAATAGGAAACTATGACCTCATCGTCGGAGGCCGTCAGGCTATCGACGGCGACACCGCTCAGGTAGGCCCTCAGATTGCCGAAAAACTCGGCATCCCCCAGGTTACTTACGCAGAGGAGATCCTTGATATCACCCCAGAAAAGATCACAGTAAAACGCCGTCTGGAAAACGGTGTCGAGACACTCCGCGCCCCCCTGCCCTGCGTTGTGACTGTCAATGGTTCTGCGGCCGATTGCCGCCCCAGAAACGCAATGCGTCTCCAGAAATACAAATATGCAGCTTCGACTTCCGAAAAAGAGAAACTGTCGGACGACCGCAAGGCGCTCCTTGAAAAACGCGAGTACCTGAACATTCCCGAATGGAGCGCAGCTTTTGTAGAAGCCGACCCCGAACAGATCGGTATGCCCGGCTCTCCTACAAAAGTAAAGGCTATCGAAAACGTTGTGTTCACCGCTAAAGAAAGCCGTGCCATCGATAACAACGACGAACAGATCGAACAGCTCATTCAGGAACTCATTGCCAACCACACAATCGGTTAATCCCGACCCCAAAACATTCACCAATCATGACTGACAACAACAACCTCATAGTTTACTGCGAGTTCGACGAAGGCCATATCGCCGACGTCAGCCTTGAGCTCCTGACTAAAGGACGCCAGCTCGCATCGAAGTTAGGCGTAAAACTCGAAGCCCTCGTTATCGGCGACAAACTCGAAGGTATCGAAAACCAGCTCTTCCCTTACGGAGTAGACACTGTCTATAAAGTTGAGGACGCACGCCTTTTCCCCTACACATCCAACCCACATTCGGCCATTCTGATCAACCTCTTCAAGGAAATCAAGCCACAGATCTGCCTCATGGGAGCCACCTGCATCGGACGTGACTTAGGACCTCGCGTCTCTTCTTGTCTCCACAGCGGTCTGACCGCCGACTGCACCTCGCTTGAAATCGGCGACCACAAAGATCCGAAAACAGGCAAAGAATACACGGACCTCCTCTATCAGATCCGTCCGGCTTTCGGCGGCAATATTGTTGCGACAATCGTCAACCCGGACTGCCGTCCGCAGATGGCAACCGTCCGCGAAGGCGTGATGAAGAAAGAAATCTTCAATCCCGAACACAAAGGCGAAGTTATCAATCTCGAAGCTTCCAAATATGTAAAGCCGGAAGATTTCGTCATTGAGATCATTGACCGCCACATAGAAAAATCAAAAGTCAATATCAAAGGCGCTCCCATCGTCGTTGCCGGCGGCTACGGAATGGGGTCGCGTGAAAACTTCGACCTCCTCCATCAGCTCGCCGAAACCCTCGGCGGCGAAGTCGGCGCTTCGCGTGCGGCTGTTGACGCCGGTTTCTGCGACCACGACCGCCAGATCGGCCAGACCGGAGTCACAGTGCGTCCGAAACTCTACATCGCCTGTGGTATTTCCGGTCAGATCCAGCACATTGCAGGTATGCAGGAAAGCTCGATCATACTCTCTATCAACAACGATCCGGAAGCTCCCATCAACACAATCGCCGACTTTGTCATCACCGGCAACGCTGAAGACGTAATCCCCAAACTCATTAAGTATTACAAGAAAAACTCCAAATAAGCCATGGCTAATTTCTATACAGACAACCCCGATTTGAAGCATCATCTCAACCATCCGTTGATGCAAAAAATCGTAGCGCTTAAAGAACGCGACTACACCGACGCCGAAAAATACGACTACGCTCCTCTTGATTTCGAGGACGCAATGGACTCCTATGACAAGGTTCTTGAAGTCGTAGGCGAAATCTGTGGCACGACAATCTCCGACAACGCTGAAGATGTTGACCATCAGGGTCCCCGAGTGGTTGACGGTCGTGTTGAATACGCCGATGGCACAAAACAGAACCTCGATCTCTGCCGCAAGGCAGGTCTGATGGGTATGTCAATGCCCCGACGTCTCGGCGGTCTTAACTTCCCCATCACCCCCTACATCATGGCAGCCGACATCGTCAGCCGCGCCGACACTGGTTTCGAAAACCTTTGGGGGCTGCAGGACTGCGCTGAGACAATCTATGAATTTGCTGATGAAGACCAGAAACAGCGCTTCATTCCCCGCGTTTGCCAGGGCGAGACCATGTCCATGGACCTTACCGAACCCGATGCCGGTTCAGACCTACAGTCAGTAATGCTCAAAGCGACTGAACAGCCCGACGGCACCTGGCGTCTCAACGGCGTCAAGCGTTTCATCACCAACGGCGACAGCGACATCCACCTCGTACTTGCCCGCTCGGAAGAAGGCACTCGCGATGGCCGCGGTCTTTCGATGTTCATCTATGACAAACGCGACGGAGGTGTGACTGTCCGCCGAATCGAAAACAAGATGGGTATCAAGGGATCCCCCACATGCGAGCTTGTTTACAAAAATGCCAAGGCTGAACTCTGCGGCTCACGTCGTCTCGGGCTCATCAAATATGTGATGGCGCTTATGAACGGCGCACGTCTCGGAATCGCCGCCCAGTCGGTAGGTGTCAGCGAACGCGCATATCGCGAAGCCCTTGAGTATGCGAAAGACCGCAAACAGTTCGGCAAGGCAATCATCGAATTCCCGGCCGTGTTCGAGATGCTTGCCGTCATGAAAGCCAAGCTTGACGCATCGCGTGCACTACTCTACGAAACGTCACGTTTTGTCGACATGTATAAGATCTATGAGGATATTGCAAAGGAACGCAGCCTTACAGCCGACGAACGCAAAGAAATGAAATTCTATTCAAAACTGGCTGATGCATTGACTCCTATGGCAAAAGGCATGGGCAGCGAATATTGCAATCAGAACGCCTACGATTGCATCCAGATCCACGGAGGTTCGGGATTCATGAAAGATTATGCATGTGAACGCGTGTATCGTGATGCCCGCATCACTTCAATCTACGAAGGCACAACACAGCTTCAGGTTGTCGCAGCCATCCGCCACGTCTCTACCGGCACATACCTGTCGATGATCCGCGACTATGAATCGCAGACAATTGCCGAAAATCTCGAACCGCTGCGCGAAACACTAAAAGCAATGACTGCAAAATACGAAACATCCGTTGCCAAAGTGTTGGAAGTCAAAGATTCGACCTATACCGACTTCATGGCTCGCCGCATGGTTGAAATGGCAGGAAACATCATTATGGGCTACCTGCTTCTCATTGATGCAAGCCGTTCTGACGAATTTACCCGCTCTGCAGAAGTCTATGTGAAACTCGGAGAGGCTGAAGTAGCCAAACATGCTGATTTCATCAATAACTTCACTCCAGCTCAGGTTGAACTCTACAAGGCCTGATCCCGCTGACTAAGAAATACCCTAATGAAGAATGGAGTTTCAGAATAAAATTCTGAAACTCCATTCTTCATTATATTGGGAAACGACTGTTTTAACACTCTAAATCAAATTATTGCAGAACATCCCGGAGGTCCACGTTTTGCGACTGACCCTCTCGCCCTACCTTCGCGGTAGTGAAATACCATATCGTGCCTCCGTGCTTCTGCATCAGTAAAGTTCCTCGCGAAACGTGCTCGCTCAAAATCATTGATATATGTAGCCCGCAGGTCTATCCCGTTGCCGTGGAGCGGTACGCAGACAGCGTTCTCACCAATCTTCCCCATGAGGTTATCCCTCAGAAGCACCTTGAAATCATTAGAGGCTGACAGCCTGACGGAAGCCAACAACAATGTGGCCGCAGTCCCCACAGCCGGCCGGAACACCCTGCTTCAAAATCTTGGGTAGCCCGCCCCCACGCGGCAAGAGGACTTATGAACGGTAAAATACCTCATCTGTGCGACCGGTCGACCAACGGGTGCAGGATACCGCATAAAGAACGGACTCCGGATCCACGATAAAGTGATGCCGAAGTCCGTTGAACCCACGCGATGCGTGTATTTTACATTTAATTATTGCTTTTTTACTGAATCGACTGACCAGATATCAATATCTCCCTTTTTTATTGGTGCTATGTTCTCGGGGAGATTTAATTCTTCAGAACCTCCAGTTTTTACAGTTGAAACGTATGGAATGACACCCCCATGCATAGTTATTATGACAACAGAACCTATAGATATTCCCATACGTTGCAAATAGTCGTAACAGTATCCGGCAGTATAAGAAACTTCAACGCCATTTATGACAATAGGCTCTATTTCTAACCGTGGGAAATAATGTCCGTCATTCCCTTGTTTCCAGGAAATATTGGTTACTATTGACTCTGCACTATATTTAGCTTCATCAAACTGCTTGAAGGCGATTCTATCAAGATGGATTCTATCATCATATTCATCCTTACAAGAACATTCAAATATAATTCCATCACAAGCATAGTCAAGACTATGGAAATGTTTATATAGTCTACGACAAGCCAATCCAATTTTATTGGATTGCACTATTTCATATGGTACAATATCCGCTTTATCTACATATTGCTGTAGTTCTTCTAAATGGGATTTATTTCGGGAAATTCCTTGTATGCCATGCCACAGAACAAACATCTTATCTACAACTCTTTCATCATGAGTTTTCGAATTTAACATTGCTGACACCAAAGAACGTGCATTCGCAAACTTCTTGTCATACAATAAATTGAGTTCTTCAAAGTCTTTTTTATGCAACAGAAATTCACCTCGGAGTTCAACATTATCAGGCAATTGTTGTTTTAGTGGTTTTATTCTTTTTAAGAAGGTTGGATGAACGACCCAGCCAGCAATTCGTCTTCCTCTGGACACTAATCTGTATTTGCCACCATTGACTTGAAGTGAAACTGCGACACCGTCAACTTTTGCTGATATTACATATTCTGATAAGTATGGAACTCCTATCTCATGAATTTCTGTAGCCGTAATTTTTTCTAAATTGCAAAACGCGGTACTCAGAGACAGCATTTTATGCTTATGTTCAACCCATTCACCGACTCCAATGGAATCATCTATTTCGTTTAATCCCATTCTATCATACACATAATCGGGTACTATTTCTTCACCCAAATTATAGGCTCGTCTATATGGTGTTTCGTCCATTCGAATCATTATAGGGTAATCTACTTTTTAGTATGCTTTGGGCCAGCAGAGATCGGATTTTCCGTCTGCCCAGATTATGTCGCGTATATTAGTAATATATTCCCAAGAGGGCTGAGAGAGGCACTGAGTATGCAAAAGGATGCGGTTTCCTTTGGTATCGCGATTAACCCAAAGCATCGGCTCTTTTTCGTCAGCATTATAGGCTTTTTCAACCTCGTTGGTTGGGAAGCCGAGAACTTTATCGCACCATTCGAGAGGTACATATTGACCGACATCTGTACCTATCCCCAATATTACAATAGGGAATTGCTTGAAGAATGGATGCGAGAACAATTCGCGACTTCTTTCTTCAACTGATACCGTTTTAGCCTCTTTGTTGGTAGTTGCTAAGTTTTTTGCGGCAGCAGAACTAATATCGGTGTGAAAGCAAAAGTCGTGAAAGTCAAGGGGACGCAGGGAATAAGGACGTTCATACTCCCTACCCAAAATTAGGTCAACTAATTTTTGGTACCAAACCCACGTCGTAGCGGTGCCATCGTTGTTTCCGACAGCGCGTAAGCATTTCTGATTGGGGAAAGGTCTACGTGGATTACAACGACCTTCAATTTGTTTGTTCTCAAACAAGTTCTTCCAGTTTGAGCGATTTAGTTCCTGGTCTTGATGAAAGGCATCGCGACCTATTTCCGTGTTTAGGTCGTGAGCCGGTTCTCTACCGATTATAAGGATACGAGCATTAGGATTGCCCATACCGATGTAATTCTGCTTATTATCGGCAGAATACACAAGGTCTATAAATTCTTTCGGTGCGTTCATAAACATTCCTTTTTAGTCATGCTGCAAAGTTACGACATCTATTCTCCACGAACCGGGGATTTTTGTACCAAATTTCAAGCGCACTTAAAAATAATTTGTAAAGCCTTATATTTCAATGCCATATGAAACATCGCCTTATATGTCGGAAATGGCATCAGGCGGGATTTCGGTCTTGTAGGTAGTAGTCATTTTAGCGGACAGCAATAGAATCAGATAATTCCGAGCGAATTAAGAAATATCAGCGCAATAGCCGCAGGAGCAATATAGCGCAGAATGAAGATCAGCAATTTGACCCACGGTAAACTATTGGTCCGAATGTTTAACTGACGGTCGATTATCTTTCGGTCGATCACCCATCCGACAAATACAGATGTCACCATCCCTCCGACAGGCAGACAGACATTTGATGAAACATAGTCGAACAGTTCAAATACGGTCATTCCAAAAAACCTAATATCCGAAAGAGGGCCGAAACTGAGCGCGCAAATCGCACCTAATACGGTCGCAATTCCGATCGTCAGAGCAGTAGCCTTTTTTCGGCATAGTTTCTTCTCCTCTTCAAAATAGGCTATGGAAATCTCGCTCATTGAAATTGTCGAAGTAATCGAAGCCATAAAAAGCAGAAAGAAAAACAAAGCAGCCCATATTGCTCCCCCCGGCAGATTCATAAAAATCGCCGGAAGAGTCTCAAATACCAACGTCGGCCCTGATTGCGGAGAGATCCCATAGGTAAAAACCGCAGGAAAGATAATGACTCCAGCGAGAATGGCAACAAATGTGTCAAGCACGGCTGTCGTTGTCGCGCAACGTCCCAACCTGACTTCATCAGGGAAATATGATGCATATGTCAGCATTCCGCCAAGCCCGATGCTCAATGAAAAAAACGCCTGTCCCATAGCACTGAGCAGACTATGTGAATCTATTTTAGAGAAATCCGGCGAAAACAGGAACCCGACACCCTCGGAAGCACCCGGAAGGAATAGAGAATTCACACAAAAAGCGATCAGCAACAGCGTCATTGCAGGCATCAGACAGTTTGACAGCCGTTCGATGCCTTTTTGAACACCTCGGCTGACAACCAGATAGTTCAGTAATAGAAAAACAACCGTCCACACAAGCGGACGCCAGTTACCGGATATGAATTCTGAGAAGAAATCATGTAGTTCCGACATGTCCGAAGGCATACGGCCAGTAACCGCAGCGATAAAAAACTCGAGAGTCCATCCTGCGACCACACTATAGAAACTAAGAATCAGAATTGACGCCAGCACTCCTATATACCCGTTAAGAAACCATTTCTTTCCCGGAGCGAGTTTTTCAAATGCCTTGATTTCATTGCTGCGTGTCGAACGTCCGACTATAAACTCCGCACATATCAATGGAACGCCAAGCAGAAAAATAAAAAAGATATAGCAGAGCATGAAAGCTCCCCCTCCGTTCGATCCGGCTTCATAGGGGAAGCGCCAGATATTACCAAGACCGACCGCCGAACCGACCGCCGTTGCGATCACTCCGATTTTAGTCGAGAACTGTGCGCGCTTATTGTTAGTGTCAGACAACATTGGAAGTTTCGTGTTTAATTTGTGCCATACATCAATTTACCGTCTCATCAAGAGGATTCCGCGATGGTGATTCACCTTCATCATCGCGAAATTTGGCGGATTGTTTTTTTGATGATTTGCGTTTAACCTCAGACTTGGAACCCGAGGATCCGTCGGATATTGACTTGCTTGAGTTATGATGAGGCAACTCACTCTCGACCTCTGCTGCTTCTGGAATTTTTGAGTCAGCGCCACGGTTTATAGCAATGAAACATACACTTATTGCAAGAAGGATGACAACCACAATTGTCCCCCTGCGTTCGCTGGCAGAAAATCTGTTTGACATAAAAACTACAGTATTAAATCAGATAAAATCAAAAGAAATAAGAAACAAGCACTATGGCTATCAGCACAGGCGCGACAAACCGGATGATGAAAAGGATCGGTTTATATAACCTTGTCCTGAAAGTACCGTTGTTGGTAAGCTGTTGGGAAAGCAGATCGCCAGGCGCAAACCAACCCATGTAGACACACATGAATATCGAAACAACGGGAAGCATTATGTTGGTCGCAAGATTATCCAGGAAATCAAAAATATTGAATCCGGCTATCCTTATCTCGCTCCATTGCCCAAGCGAAAGGCTGCATACCGTACTGAAAAACAGCAATGGTAGAATGACAATCAGGCATGCCTTCCAGCGTGCCATACCAAAACGGTCTCTGACAAACGCCACCGAGACCTCCGCAATCGATATTGTCGAAGTAAGTGCGGCTACAGTCAACAAGAGAAAAAACAGGATAGACCAGAATCTGGTCAGCGCCATCTGCGAGAAAACTTCAGGAAGAGTTATAAAGACCAGCGTCGCACCGCGCAGCCCTTCGCCGGAAAGTCCAAAGGATGTGACTGCGGGAAATATGATCAGCCCCATCATGAGGGCAACAATCATATCAAGCGAAGCTACAGTGACTGCAGTACGGACCAATCGCGTATTGCTCGGGAAATAACTGGAATATGTTATCAGAATACCCATTCCAAGACTCAGCGAGAAAAATGCCTGGCCAAGAGCGTTCAGAAAAACTGAAGGTGTTATCTGTGAAAAATCAGGCTCAAGGAAAAAAGCCAGCCCTTCGGCTGCTTTCGGCAATGAAAGACTTTCAAATATGAAGATTATAAGGATTCCGAAAAGTATCGGCATCATTATATTCGAAATTCGCTCAATGCCGCTGCGCACTCCAGCAATAAGCACTACGAGATTTATGAAAATCATGGCATATGTATTCAACAGCGGAGAAACCGGGCCTTTTATGTATTCATCCATCTTATCGTAGAAATTCACTGTGCCCCCTTCAACAGCAGACTCATACAGGCTCCCGGAAACAGACTGCCACAGATACTCGAATGACCATCCGGCAACAACCATGTAGAAGCACAGAATCAGATAACTTGCCAAAATCGCAAGGCCTCCTATTGCCCACCAGCCTTTGGCCGCTCCAAGATTCTTGAAGGCTCCTACGGAATCGCTATGGCCGGCACGCCCTAACGCAAACTCACTAACCATCACAGGAATCCCGAGAATAAGAACGCATACAAGATAGACAATCAGGAATGCAGCCCCTCCGTTTGACTGCACTTCTGCCGGAAACCGCCAGATATTACCAAGACCGACAGCCGAACCGACCGTGGCCGCAATCAGCCCTATTTTTGATGCGAATTGTGCTTTCTTTGCCACCATTATAATATTTATTGCGTATCAATGATTGCTACCTTGTCATTTTCAGATAAAAAGCCATCAGCGTAACTCCAACTCGTTCCAAAAAAACTACAGATTGAATGGAAATCAAGACCTCCGGGTATTAATTTGCCGTAAAATTACTCAATATTCTTTCAATTTTAAAATTTTTCATCTAAATTCCTTACATTATTCAACGCTAAGCATCGGGAAATATCTGCACGACACCTTAAGACGTCATTTTTTTCAACGTCAAGTCGCAGGCAATTGTTCATCTCGGATTTGTTTGCTATTTTTGCAAATCTGCGTACTTGCGTATCCAATAATATCTCAAAACGTATGAACAAATATCGAAACCTGCTTCTCGCGCTCAACTCTCTCCCGGTTGGAATGGCATCTTCAGTAATCCTCTGTCTTATATGCATCATGACGCTGATGCCGCCATCCGGAGTTCCGTCTGTATCCATACCCAATATCGACAAAGTCGCACACGCCATGTTTTTCGGAGTCCTCGCAACCTCCTTCATATTCGACACATCCCGATATCTCAAGAATAATGGACCGGCGGTCTATCTTTTCTGCGCAATAGCATCGGCTCTTATTGGAGCTGCAATCGAAATCGCACAGGATGCCATGGGGTTAGGACGCAGTGGCGACTGGATGGATCTTCTTGCTGACATAATAGGAGCATTCATACTTCCCCTGCCATTTCTGAGAATCATCACTTTTCTGGCAACCGACTATTCCCTGAAACTTTCCGAGGTCAAAAAATCATCACGCATTCCAGCTGTTATACACAAAATATACTCGGAATCATTCCCACCAGACGAACAGCGCCCTTGGGATTCGATTAAGAAACTCATAGATTCAGACAAAAGATTCCACTTTGAGATAATCCGCATCGGCGACAATGACTGCGGCCTGCTGACATGGTGGAAACTCAACGGTTTTTCATATATCGAACATTTTGCCATCAACCCGGCGATACGATCACAGGGCATCGGTTCGCTCACCATCCGTCGATTAATCTCACACAACAGAAAAAAGAACATCGTTCTTGAAGCTGAGCCGGAATCAATGGGCGAAATGGCATCCCGACGAATAAGATTCTATAAACGTCTGGGATTCATAGCCCATCACGAATTCCGCTATATCCAGCCACCCTATACCCCAGAATCCGACCCGGTCGAACTGACTTTGATGACGAGCGAACCTTCACCGGATCTCAATCACATCATGTCCACACTCCACCATGAAGTCTATGGAATAGCTGCGAAGTCATAAAAACGGTCGCTAAATAAAGATTGACGCCGTGTCCATGTAAAACGGACACGACGTCAACAAAATTTTCACAAAAGAGCCGTTTACTGACGTCCGGATGTTGCAACCGAACGATCGATCTTAAGAACAAGCCCCTGAAGCACTTTACCCGGGCCAAGTTCAACGAACTCAGTCGCGCCGTCCGCGATCATATTTTTCACAGTCTGAGTCCAACGCACTGGAGCCGTCAACTGAGCCACAAGATTTGCTTTGATTTCAGCAGGATCGGTGTGAGGCTTGGCGTCTACATTCTGATAAACCGGACATACAGGAGCCGAAACAACTGTCTTTTCGATAGCGGCAGCCAACTCAGCGCGCGCAGGCTCCATGCAAGGTGAATGGAACGCACCGCCTACCTTGAGTTTAAGCGCACGCTTTGCTCCTGCCGCCAGAAGTTTTTCGCAAGCAGCATCAACCGCCTCGATTTCGCCGGAAATAACGATCTGGCCAGGGCAGTTATAGTTAGCACAAACAACGACACCTTCAACCTCATTACAGATCGATTCAACAGTCTCATCCGGAAGAGCCAGAACAGCAGCCATTGTCGACGGCTTCAGCTCACAAGCTTTCTGCATTGCCTGTGCGCGCGCGGAAACCAGACGCAGACCATCCTCAAAAGTCAAAGCACCGGCGGCCACAAGTGCCGAGAACTCTCCGAGAGAGTGACCGGCAACCATATCGGGGTTGAAGTCTTCTCCCATTGTCTTGGCAAGAACAACCGAGTGAAGGAATATAGCCGGCTGAGTTACCTTTGTCTGCTTAAGTTCTTCATCGGTTCCGTTAAACATGATTTCCGTGATGTTGAATCCAAGTATTTCATTGGCTTTATCAAACATCGCGCGAGCCTCGGAATTATTTTCGTAAAGGTCTTTGCCCATTCCGATAAACTGGGCGCCCTGACCGGGGAATACGAATGCTTTCATTAAATTTATAATTTTCGTGATTGGTTGATTACTCAAATACAGCTGCGCCAATAAAGACTGGCTGAAAACCTCAAGCATACGCCTGACAGTTGCTGACGGGACATAAAGAGCCATCGAACAACAGTGACATCACCTGCGGGCCAAGCCACTTCCGCATTATTCAAGTGCAAAGTTACAAATTTTTTCACTATCTTTGCACATCTATCAATCTGCGATCGGAATAAAGTAACGTACGGATTCGTTAGCACTATAATTTTTATCGTTTTTCAATCAAAATTTTTCTCATGAACCTCATGTCTCTCATTCCTCTTTTCTTAGGAAACCTCCGCGGCAGTGAAATCATAATCATCGCGTTGATCATTCTCCTGCTTTTCGGTGGCAAAAAAATCCCTGAACTGATGCGCGGACTCGGCAAAGGTGTCAAAAGCTTCCGTCAGGGAATGAACGATATCCAAAACGAAATCAAGCATGACAGTGAATCGGACAGGAATGACGACTCAACGAAAAACGACTAATTCTCTCTGAAAACACTAATGCAGGCGACAAAACGACCGGAATCCGTAAGCCAACCTGCCAACGCATCTTTCTGGGAACACCTTGATGAGTTCCGTTCGCTCCTTATCCGCGGCGCGATAGTTCTGCTGCTATGCGGAATCGTTATATTCATCAAGATGCCAGAAATTTTCGACAACATCATACTTGCACCCAGCAATAACGATTTCCCTCTCTACCGTCTTCTTGACAAGCTGACAAAATCGGATCTACTGTTCTTGACAAATGAAATTCCGACAGAATTCAACATCAAGCTTGTCAACATCTCTCTTGCATCGCAATTTATGCTCCACGTTTCAACATCGCTATGGTTGTCGTTTCTTGTATGCGCACCATATCTGATCTATCTGATGTGGAAGTTTGTGGCTCCGGCTCTCTATCAGACAGAACGTCAGGCAATACGCAGCGCAATGCTGTTCAGTGCGGTCATGTTCTATATAGGGGTTGCCGTCAGCTACTTCATGATTTTCCCGCTGACCCTACGGTTTCTGGCCACATATCAACTCAGTCCGCAAATTCCCAACATAATAGCCATCGACTCCTACATGGATACCCTGACAGGTCTGTCACTGGTAATGGGACTGACTTTCGAAATGCCAATGATGTCATGGCTGCTGGGCAAAATGGGACTCTTGACGAGATCGGTTTTCATACGCTATCGCCGCCATGCCGTCGTGGCATTAACAGTGCTTGCCGCAATCATCACACCTACGGGCGATCCTTTCACACTCTTCGTCGTATTCATTCCTCTTTATATCCTATGGGAACTTAGCGCCTGGCTTGTGCCACGCGAAAATACGTCAGCCGTAATTTGACAAACTATCACCATGGGCAAAATCCGGACAGTTAACACTTCCTGAAACGTATTCTATGAGCAGAACCGCGCAACAAGTGCAGCAACTTGATCAGGCGATGGAACGAGCTGTTCTTCCGGAGTGACTTCCACAAGATCCCCTACTCTTATACTTTCACAATCAGGCAGAATTTCTTCGGCATCAGAGAGTGTGACCGTCAGGTTCTCCGGACTGATCCGAAGCAACGCATCAGCTGCATACCTAAAAGGATCAGCTATATAATCTTCCACAGCCTGATAGATCCGGCGCGTAAAGTTCTCTATGATTCCTGCTGAAAATTTACCTTTCATATTCTGCTGTTTTTTTATTTTTAAACAGATAGACAACTCTCAACCGGCATCAAATCCTAAACAGTTGAGCTTCATTATCTACACACAAAACAACTACATAGCGCTATTGGTTTAGAGAGAGTTTGGATTTAAATCAAATCAAGACTGAGCGGATTTTTTGAGCGAATTCAGCGAGCTGAAAAAGGGGCATAGCGGGCTATGCGACTGGTGAGACGTGGAGGGATTCGCCAAAAAAGATCGCAGGGTTATTTTGAAGTTTCCACCTTTCATTCATTTTATTGTCAACACGGTTTAAATTCAAACATCCCCATTAGACATGGCGAATCAATTTTACTCCACGAAGATATCGCAAAATAATGTGGGCGAAAAAGACACTGACATTTATATAAATTTCGTATATTTGTCAAAATTTACAATGCAATTATGGAAATGCAAGCTTCACACAACAATAGATCGACATCAGTTATTTCGTGGATCGGCTTTGGATTAGCCATTACTGTCTTCCTACTAATATGGTTTGTAAATATTCTTGTGTTCAATTGGATGGGCGAAGATGCAATTCATATTACAGCATTATATATGTTGGTTATTTTGCCCGGAGGAATACTTGGAGTCATGGCACTGATTTTTTCCATCGTTGGTTTAACTATGGCTATAAAAAACAATACTCCGCGTTGGATAGGCACTACCGGCATAATAATGTGTGTCTTGAGTATTCTTAGCTTCTTCGTTCCTATTGTGTGCGCTGGAATGATGGAAAACAAAACAATGGAGATTGAAAATACTGAACCTATCAGATTGTCGGACGAAGCTATCACAGAAGATGTTACGATTCAAATTTTTAGCATTAGCAGAGTACGTTGCATAAATAATAAGAATTCGTCAAGTACAGTAGTCGGAAATATGAGCACATATGACTATGATTTTGATAAACAACTGTCAAATTGGCTAAAAATGAACAAAGTGGATTCGACCACAGGAATTATAGTAAATTCTACAAAAGATGCAGATTATTCAGATATAACAAAAGTCATAGATACACTGAATAAAAACGGAATATCCAAATTCAAATTGTCAAGTAGCCTCAGTGATTCAGATTATTTTCGAAAATAAAAAGAGCTTTTTATTTGTTAAGGGGGATGATGCTGCGGAAACGTTATCGTTTGCGCACCCGTGTAATCATACATTATAGGTCGCGACCGAAGGCTTAATAGTTGAAGTAACTGGCAATATCGCCCATCTCGCGTCCGAGATTATACTGCGATCAATCCACAGACCGCAGAACGAATTGTCGTTATTACTGACATAAATACCGACGCATACATAGGGGCAGTTGCAAAACCCGGTTGAAGTGTTAAAGAACTACCCGAGGATAAAATAATTTTAACGCATAATATTAGTTTTGAAAGCCTGAAAAGTAAGAGAATCAATCAAGACTGAGCGGATTATTTGAACGAATTCCACGAGTTGAAAAAGGAGCATAGCGGGCTATGCGACAGGTGAGACTTGGGGGAATTCGCCAGAAAGGTCGCAAGGTTATTTTGAAGGTTCCACCTTTCATTCATTTTATTGTCAGTACGTAAATTCAAACACTCTCTCAGATCACGATGCCGCGCGAAGCTTTGCCGGATGCCGCAATGTGAAAAAGAGAGCGGTGTGTCTGACTGACACACCGCTCTCATATTATCATAATCTTAATTGATTACTTTGTAAGCTTGAAGGTAATAGGAAGGGTATACCACACATTAACTGCGTTACCGTTCATCTTACCGGGAGTGAACTTCTTAAGAGTCTTGATCACTCGTTTTGCTTCTTTATCAAGATCCGGGTCTTTTCCGCGAACCACTTTAACTTCACCGATCGAGCCGTTTTTCGTTACAACGAACTGAACTACGACTTTTCCCTCAATACCGTTTTCCTGAGCAACGCTCGGATAGCGGATATTCTTGGACACATCAGCGAGAAGCGCGGACTCACCACCGGGATAAACCGGCATCTGCTCCACTGAAGTAAAGACTTTATTGTCATCTTCCTTCTTCTCAACCCTCGGAGGTTCGGGTCTGGGCTCGTCAACAACTACAACGTCTCTGTGTTCCTGCGCATCTATGATGTCATCAACACCCTGATCCTGGTTCTGACTACCGATAGCTGTAGTGTTTTCTTGGAGTTCGTCCTGATTCTTGATCTGTTCTGTCACCTTATCGTCATCCATAATGGCGATCTCAGTAAGTTTAACCGTGTTAAGAAGTTCTTCTTTAATAACTTCTTCTTTGGGCTCCTCATACTTCTGAGGTTCTTCCTCGGGAGTTTCCTCCTCCTGGGCGTCCTCAGTCACCATTTCAACGAGAGCCTGCTCGTTCTCATCCTCGGGTCGGGCTTCCGCTGCTGCGATAACAGTATTAACCAAAACCGCAAGCACTGCGACGAGGGCAAGAATGATAAGGATAACAATCATCGCGCGGTTATGACGTTTTGCGGAATCGGAGCGGAGCTCGTAGGCACCATACTCCTTGTTTTTCCCGTCAAAGACAATATCACGCCATTCTTTTGATGAAAGATCTACATCTTTTGCCATATCTTATTCAAATTTTGGAGTTCAACATAAAATCATTCATCAAATTATTTCGAAGGATGCTTCTTCAGATAATCTTCAAGCATCAGAGAGTCAATCTTGTTCATATTGTCAATCTGATAACGCGAAATCTGGTTGATCTGCATTTCGTCGAGAGCTCCGATCAGGCCTTCCCAAGAAGCACGGTTGGTAGCCTTTATGACAACAACCGGACGGGTCAGGGTAGAGTCGTTACGGATTTCTTTTGCGCGTGCCTGATAGATACTGTCGTTAGCATCTTTGTTGGAAGACAGCTTCTTTTCACGCCAATCCTTTTTCAGGACATCGATCTTTGAAAGAACGGCAGTGTTGCGGTCGTGGAGGATTTTGCGGATACCACGCTGAACGTTACCCTCGTTGCCGATAAAAGCTTCCTGCGACAGTTTGTTGTTGGGCAGAGAGCCAGTCGAGATGAACGCCTGAATGGCGTCATTGTCAACCTCGGGTTTACCTTCGTAGTAGTAAACGATGTTCATGGGTTTGCCATTTTCATCCTTCTTGATGTTACCTTCCGCGTCGCGTTCGGTATCAACAATGAGGGTAATGGCCTCTGATTCTTTAGCTTGGTTCATGTCAGACTGTTCGACCTTCTCGTTTGTAGGGAGTGTGATCTGAAGAGTCTGGGATTTGATCATTGTGGTACAAAGCATAAAGAATGTAATCAAAAGCATGTTCATATCCACCATGGGCGTGAAGTCCACATGGATCGACATCTTCTTCTGGGCGCCTTTTTTCTTTTTGCCGCCCTTGTCTGATTGTTCTATCTGTGCCATAATGATTAATCCTGTTCGGTTTTAAGAGCAGTCATCAAGCTGAAACGGTTCATCTTGAGAGTCTGGAGATTGTCAAGAACGTTGTGAACTGTTTCATAGGGAGTATCCTTGTCGGCTTTGACGGCGATACCTTCACCTTTTTTCATCTGGCTCTGGAGATTTTCGTTGCCTGAAGAATAAATGGCACGCATCCAGATCTGGAATTCATTGGGTTTTGTAAGGTCTTTGTTGTCATCCAACGGGATACCGACACCGGGGTTGCTCATGTCAGTGATGTACTTGTCCTGTTCGGTCTGAGACATTGCGAGGAACTTCTTCATGTCCTTCATCGGGACACCGAAAGAGCCGATTTTAGAAAAGGCATCAACTTCAGCTTCGGTGAGGTTCACCTTGTTGGAGTGAGTCTTATTGTACTCGGCAACGGCATTTTTGAGTACTTCCTTACGGATGGGCTCAGTTGCCCATTCACCACCTGCCACATTCGGATCAGCCTCACCTGCAATCGAGATGAAGACTTTCCCTTCCGGGCTTACGAGAATCGAAGCGAGGTTGGCGGTAGGGACCTTCGTTTCAGAAACTGATGAAGGAGTCAGCACTGTGACAGGTTCTTTCTGAAGGAAGGTAGAAGTCAACATGAAGAAAGTAAGCAAAAGAACAGTAACGTCACTCATCGCAGTCATGTCGATGAGGGTACTCTTTCTTTTAATTTTTACTTTTCCCATATTACTTAATTATATAGATTGGAATTAATAAATTAGGTAATATGGATTAGTGAGTAGCTGCGAATGTCTGAACAATCGAGAAGCCGATTTCGTCGATAGCGTAAGTAAGGTTATCGATTTTGTTGGTGTAGAAGTTGTAGGAGATTACAGCGAATGCACCAGTCGCGATACCGAATGCGGTATTGATAAGTGCTTCCGAGATACCGGTAGAGAGTTCGGTCGAGTCAGGAGCACCAGACTGAGCAAGTGCCTGGAACGACTTGATCATACCCATCACAGTACCGAGAAGACCGACGAGAGTACCGAGGGTTGTCATGGTAGCAACGATGGGGAGATTCTGCTGAAGAGCGGGCATTTCGAGAGCGGTTGCTTCTTCAACTTCCTTCTGAAGCATGGCAACTTTCTGTTCTTTTGTAAGTTCAGTGTTGGCGTCCATTTCCTGATATTTCACGAGAGCGGCAGCAACTACAGCGGCAACAGAACCTTTCTGTTTTTCGCAAAGAGCTTTTGCACCAGCGATATCTTTCTTCTGAAGGCAAGCCTTTACACCGGCAACGAATTTAGCGATGTTGCCTTTACCTTTAGCTGACTTCATGGCGATGAAACGTTCAACAGAAAGAACGATTACGGTAAGGAACAGAGTCTGAAGAATAGGCACGATGAAACCACCTTTATAGATAGTTCCCCAAAGGTCGATGGGGTGACCTTCTTCGAAGTGTGATTCATGTCCGAACCAGAACATGAACAGACAGATTGCTACTACAAAACAAGCGCAGATAACCAAAAAGGCATTTTTGATACCGGTTACATTGCTACCTGAGTTAGCAACTTTCTTTGCAGCGGGCTTAGCC
>JAIDXA010000361.1 GCA_029058705.1 Paramuribaculum sp.
CCTGTGGCCGGCCCGGGCTGAGTGGTTCAGTGTTTCTTGCCGGGTTGGATGCCGGAGATGTTTTCGCAGTCTCCCTGATGAATTTCGGCGCCGAATGGTAGGAGTCGGCGTAGTCGTCGAAGCTGCGGGTTGAAGAGCCGAGCGATGAACCGGCTGTCAGGCTGAGGTATTTGCGGTCAATGTCGCGGAGAAACCGCGACGGGGAGCAAGTGGCGGTCGAGCCGTTGCGGTAGCGCGATTTTGCATAGCTCATCAGGCAGAAGTTTCTCGCACGTGTGATGGCCACATACAGCAGGCGTCGCTCTTCCTCGATTTCAGTGATCGAGTTTTTCGACATGGCCGACGGGAAGAGGTCTTCCTCGACTCCGACAATGAAAACATTGTTGAATTCGAGTCCTTTGGCGGCATGGGCTGTCATCAGGGTGACTCTCTCGAGATTGCCGTCTTCGGCATCTTTCAAATCCTGATCGGCAGAGAGCGACACTTCCCCCATGAAATCGGCGAGCGATATATTCTCGTCACCCTCTTCCATGCGGTTGCTGACAAATTCCTTGGTTCCGGCAAGCAGTTCGTTGAGGTTTTCCTGTTTCGAGAGGTTTTCGGGAGTGCGGTCGGAGACAAGCATTGAAATAAGACGTGTCTCTGAAATTATTTTCGCTGCAAGCTCATCTGCTCCCATCCCCTCGAGATTCATTGCGACGAAGCGTTCGATCAGTTCGCGGAATGCATCAAGTTTTTTCGCGGTGCCGCCGTTTACCCCCGGATTATATTTCTGTAGATCGGAAATGACTTCCCAGACGCTGACTTTATTGTCATCGGCCACTCGCAGAAGTTTGTTGACGGTCGTTTCGCCGATTCCGCGTGCCGGAAAATTTATTATGCGTTTCAGGGCTTCATCGTCGGTCGGATTGACGGCCATGCGGAAGTAGGCGAGTGCGTCTTTCACCTCTTTTCGCTGATAGAACGAGAGTCCTCCGTAGATGCGGTAGGGGATGTTGCGTTTGCGCAGCGATTCTTCAAGAACGCGGCTCTGGGCATTTGTACGGTATAGAATGGCGAAATCCTCAAACGAATCTTTGGAGAGCATTTTGACCTGCGATATGCGGTTGGCCACAAGATAGCCCTCTTCGTAATCGCTGTAGCTCTCAACCACCTCCAGGCGGTCGCCGATGGCGTTTTTCGAGAAAACGTTTTTCTTTATCTGGCGGGTGTTCTTGTCTATAAGTGAATTGGCTGCGTTTATGATGTTTTGGGTCGAGCGGTAGTTCTGTTCGAGTTTGAATGTGGCCAGCTCCGGATAGCTGCGCTTGAGGTTGAGGATGTTGCTGATGTTGGCTCCGCGGAATGAATAGATGCTCTGTGCGTCGTCGCCGACAACACACAGGGCGTGGCTTTCGCGGCATATCTGAGAGACGATGACATGCTGGGCGAAGTTAGTGTCCTGATACTCGTCGACCAATACATAGCGGAAATATTCCTGATAGTGGTGGAGCAGATCGGGGTTGTCGCGGAGCAACACGTTGGTATAGTAGAGCAGATCGTCGAAATCCATCGCGTTGGCTGCGAAACAGCGGTCGCGGTAGTTTCGGTAGATGGCGTAGGTCATCGGGCGGCGCGCTTTTCGGTCGGCCTCCATCACATCCGACAGTGTGGAATATTTTTCCGGAGAAATCAGCATGTTCTTGGCCGTCGATATCGCCGACAGAACCGCATTGGGCTTATAGATTTTTTCGTCCAGCCCCATGCTTTTTATCAACGACTTGACAAGCGATTTGCTGTCGGCGGTGTCGTAGATGGTCAGATTGTTCTTGAATCCCAGGCGGTCGGCATGTCTGCGGATGATACGCAGAAAAATAGAGTGGAAAGTCCCCATCCACAGCTGGCCGGATGTTTTTTCGCCGACAAGGTCGCGGATTCGCTCACGCATTTCGCGGGCAGCCTTGTTGGTGAAGGTCAGTGCCAGAATGCGCCAAGGTTCGTAGCCGTTCCTCAGCAGATGGACAATCTTGTAGGTCAGGACGCGGGTCTTGCCTGAGCCTGCGCCCGCAATGACGAGCGAAGGCCCGTCGGTATAGACAACCGCGTCGCGTTGCTGTGAGTTCAGTTTGTCGAGATAGTCTTCCACGCCAGTTTTCAGTTCGGTTGGTTTGTGTCTGATGATTCATCCGGTTTGCTTCTGTCAATAATTGAGTCGAAAGCCTGCCATAGGGATTCCGCCGGGGCCGGGGCTGTCACTCTTACCGGAATCTTGCTTACCGGATGGATAAATTCGATGCTGTGTGCCTGCAGTGAGATTGAACCGTCGGGATTGGATCGCTTGTCGCCATATTTGAGGTCGCCGCGGATCGGGCATCCGATCGATGCGAGCTGCACTCTGATCTGATGCTTGCGTCCGGTCTCGAGATTGACCTCAAGCATGTGGTAGCGGTCGGATGAGGCGATCAGCCTGTAGCTGAGAACCGCTTTTTTCGCGCCTTCGCGTGGCGACGCCCAGACATAGCTTTTGTTGTTGCGCTCGGTCGAGGTGATGTAGCCTGTCAGTCTGTCAGCCGGTTTCGGGGGCAGGTTGCGTGTGATGGCGCGGTAGGTTTTTTTGACCTCGCCGTCGCGGAACATCCGGTTCATCCTTTCGAGCGCTTTCGAAGTTTTGGCAAAAACGACCAGACCATGTACGGGGCGGTCAAGCCGGTGAACGACGCCACAGAAAACATTTCCCGGCTTGGAATATTTCTCCTTGATATAGCGCCGGACGATCTCGACAAGCGGTTCGTCGCCCGTCTTGTCGCCCTGGACAATCTCGCCGGGCGACTTGTTGACTATGATGATGTGGTTGTCTTCGTAGATTACTTCCATGATGACAAAATTACGTAATTTCCCCCGGTTTTCCAAGAAAACGAGGGCGCATCGCTTTTGCGGTGCGCCCTCGGATGGGTCGGTGTTTAAACCTTGTTATTTCACGAGGATTTTAGTAGCGCTCTCGCCCTGACGGCGGATGTAGATGCCGGGAGTGAGGTTGTCGCCGCTGACGCGTACGCCCTGTATGGTGTAGTATTCCACGGGGGCATTGTTGTCAGCATCGATCGAACCGATTGAACCGGGTTCAACGATTGTGGTGAAGTCGACATAGATCGGGGCAAGAACGGTCACGCCGTCTTCGTCGAGCCAGAACACGTCGAGGTGGAGCGTCAGGTCGTCGCCTTCGAGTTCGCCTTCAAGATCGGCCTTGGCCTTGATGGCGCCGCCCATGAGCTCGAGCATCGGGGCCGAACCGGTCAGGGTTGTGCCGTCGAGGGTGATGCCGTCGATCTGGATATCGCCGAACCCGGGATCGTTGGGGTCAGAGGGATCTGCGCCAAAGTTTCTGAGAAGCAGGCTGTAGGTGCCGTCGCTCATCGTCGAGAAGTGGACGGTTGTGTCCTCGATGTCGGATGCATCGCCGTCCTCTCCGATCTGCACGGTGAGAAGGCCTACATAGTCCCTGGTTGAAACTACGGTCGGAGCGGCCGGTTTCTTTTTAGTTGTGAAGTCGACATAGATCGGGGCAAGAACGGTCACGCCGTCTTCGTCGAGCCAGTTGACGTCGAGGTGAAGAGTGAT
>JAIDXA010000362.1 GCA_029058705.1 Paramuribaculum sp.
CATAGTCGCCGGCTGCCTTGAGGGCTGCTTTCTTGGCTGCATATTTTGCAACCAGTTTGGCACGCTTTACCTCGCGTGCTTTTATTCATTCTTTTGCCATAGGAACAAATATTGTTGATTCGGTTCAATTATTTTTTAGCGTTTTTGAAAGGCAGGCCGAATTCCTTGAGCAATGCATAACCTTCTTCATCGGTGTTTGCAGAAGTCACAAACGTGATGTTCATTCCGAGAAGTTTGGAGATGTTGTCAATGTTGATCTCAGGGAATATGATCTGCTCAGTGATGCCGAGAGTGTAGTTGCCACGACCGTCAAGCTTTCCTTCGATACCCTTGAA
Organism: Paramuribaculum sp.; assembly: GCA_029058705.1. Lineage (GTDB taxonomy): Bacteria > Bacteroidota > Bacteroidia > Bacteroidales > Muribaculaceae > Paramuribaculum. The sequence continues at coordinate 336 of JAIDXA010000362.1, forward strand.
GTCACGGATACGGGGAAGGGCAACACGGATCAGACGTTCGAGGAACTCGTACATTTTATCGCGACGGAGAGTCACACGGACACCTACGGGCATTTTCTTACGAAGCTTGAAGTTCGAGATATCCTTCTTTGAGAGGGTGGCAACGGCTTTCTGACCGGTTATGGCAGTAAGCTCGTTGATTGCAGTCTCAATGATTTTCTTGTCCTGAGTTGCTTCACCAAGTCCCTGGTTGATGACGATTTTTTCAAGTCTGGGGACCTGCATCACTGTAGAATAGTTGAACTGCTTTTCGAGAGCGGGGACTATGCGCTCAGTATAGTCTTTCTTAAGTGTTGTAGTACTCATTACTTGATCTCCTCTCCTGATTTTTTAGCGTAACGTACGGATTTGCCTTCAGCATCGCGACGACGGCCCACACGGGTCGGCTTGCCTGACTTGGGATCCAGGAGGCTGAGGTTGGAAATATGGACAGGGGCTTCAAGTTTGACAAGTCCACCCTGGGGGTGTTTTGCGCTGGGCTTGGTAGCCTTTGTCACAATGTTGACTCCTTCAACGATTGCGCGGTTCTTTGCGGGGAGGACTTTAATCACTCGGCCGGTCTTACCGCGGTCTTCGCCGCTGAGCACATAGACATTGTCGTCTTTCTTTATATTTAATTTGCTCATTAGTTGGTCGAATTTGCTTTACTTTTTAATTATTAAAGTACTTCGGGAGCGAGCGAAACAATCTTCATGTTGGTTGCACGAAGTTCACGTGCAACGGGGCCGAAGATACGGGTTCCGCGGAGTTCGCCGGCGTTGTTAAGAAGGACACATGCGTTGTCGTCGAAACGGATATAGCTGCCATCAGGGCGGCGGATTTCCTTTTTAGTTCTGACAACGACAGCTTTAGACACAGTACCTTTCTTGACGTCGCTTGCAGGGATCACGCTCTTTACCGAAACAACGATGATGTCGCCTACAGAGGCGTAACGACGACCGGTACCGCCAAGGACATGGATGCACAGGGCTTCTTTTGCACCGCTGTTGTCAGCAACGGTTAAACGGCTTTCAGTCTGTATCATAATTATTACTTAACTTTTTCGATTATTTCTACTAATCTCCATCTCTTGGTTTTGCTCAGCGGACGAGTTTCCATCAGTTTCACAGTGTCACCGATGCTGCACTCGTTCTTTTCATCGTGGGCATGATATTTTTTTGTCTTGTTGACAAATTTGCCGTAGATGGGGTGTTTTTCTTTCCATTTCACCATTACAGTGATGGTCTTGTCACCCTTGTTGCTCGACACAACCCCAATACGTTCTTTTCTTAAGTTTCTTTTTTCCATTTCAGTTCTTGGGATTACTTATTGTTAAGCTCGCGCTGACGCAACTCTGTCTTAACGCGTGCAATCATTTTACGATCGGCTGTTATCTTGGCA
>JAIDXA010000037.1 GCA_029058705.1 Paramuribaculum sp.
GTATGTGACGACAAAAACTTCGTTATTGCGTTCGAGTCGGGTTCCGCCCACAGACTTCATAGCTTCCGGAAGCCGCTTGCTGAAAGCGTCGGCAACTGCTTTTATCCGTTCGACAACGCCGGCCTTGGATTCCTGCGGGACTTCAGGTGTAGCAAGATTTTGCGCAAAATCCATGTCCATAAACACTTCTTCAAGAAAGTCAGGATAGGGATCCTGAGCGTTTTGTGCCGAAGACGAAAACCAGATTGCGAGGCACGTGAGAATTATTGTCAGATGTTTCATGTGATGGATGTGGAAAAAAACTGTTAATCTGAAAGCATTTCGGCGTCCAAAGCGTCTTCATAGGCCAGCTCGGCACGGATAAGTGCTTCAAGGTGGTCTGGATTGACTTTGCATGCCTTGTCTTTCTTCAACATACGTCTGGCGTAATCGATTAGTTCACTGACAATGTCAATTTCCTCATCGTCGGTGTCGTTTTCGCTATCGATGTCAACATCCAGAAGGCCGTTCATTTCGTAGTAGTCCCATATCATATCAACGATGTTGAGGAGGTCGTCATCCGAATATGATATGTTTTCCGGAAGAGATTTACGCATCTCTTTGAGTACAGCTGATTCATCGAATTCTTTCATGACAGAAAGTATAAAATATTATGGTGTGTATGGTTTTGAATTTGGAATTTCGGGATACATGCCACATAAAAGTCTGTTTGATCACCGGCCGGTTCAGTCAAAAAGGCCTTCGGGAAGATTCATTGTTATCACTTTCCCTTCGGGATCAATCTTGGTTATGAGGTCTTCCGCGACCGGAACGAGATGGCTGTTGCCATCGTCAGACCGGATAATGAAAAGAATGTTTTCTGTTGAATCGTCAAAGTCGATGATTTCTCCGATTGTTCTGGTGTTGATGTCGCGAAGGGTGAAGCCGATGAAGTCTGAAAGATAACCGCCGGTGGCGTCAAGGGAATCATCTATGTCGACATCATCTTTTAGGGCGTGATAGTCGTTGCCGCACAGTTCCCTGGCTTCGTTTTCATTTGAAACTCCGTTCAATGAAAGGATAATCGTTTCGGTGGATTTTGGCCGTACGGATTCTGGGAAAAACGGTACGTTTATGCCGTCGATCCCGATTACGATGCATTTGAGTGCGAGAAGATCAAGGTCAAAGTCGAGTGTTGCAGTCATCTCTCCTTTAATTCCGTGGGGCTTTGTTATTTGTCCGAGACGGATTAGATCGTTTGAGTGTATCATCTGACTTGTGGTCGTTGGATTGTCTTCAGGTTTCCCGGCGGGCCTATTTTCTTTTCTTTTTCTTTGCGGATGGCTTTGCCGGTTCAATTATGGCCCGCAGTTTTGTTGTCTCGGGATCGAGCCGGAACTCACCATGGGAGAGCACCGCGAGGTCGTTGAATATCCGTCGGTCATCAGCAGCCTCCGGATTGAATCCAGTCATGAGTTTTTTCATCTGGTAGGCGATGAGCCTGACGAATTCATCGCGCTCTTCGGACGGTTCCATCTGACAGGCATGCGCAATCATGTCCTCGATAATCTTGCCGTAATGGCGGAATCTTATCGTGCCGTCAGTATAAGCCACTGGCTCCGGGCGTGAGTAGAGGTGTTCCTGATTGATTACCTCGCACGGAAAGTCAATGTCAAGCTGGAAGCCTGACATTATCATCAGGTGATCCCATAGCTTGTGGTTGTATTCTGACGAAGCTGATTTAAGTTCGGGGAAAAGGGTTGACATCGCCGACAGAATGGAGTAGGCGCAACGGGTGCGTTCGTCGCGGTCGGGTATGGTCAGGCAATAGTCGACCATGTTCTGTATGTTACGGCCATATTCGGGGAGAGGCAGTGGCTTGAGTTGGGTGTTGTATGTCAGCATATTCAGACTCTTTTGTTCAGATGAAGGCCGGATGTTGCCAGCTGTCTGGGATGATCCGGCACGCTTTTGTATTC
>JAIDXA010000038.1 GCA_029058705.1 Paramuribaculum sp.
TATGCGACTGATGAGACTTGGCGGAATTCGCCAAAAAAGGCCTCAGGATTATTTTGAAGTTTCTGCCGTTCATTCGTTTTACTGTTAACGCGGTTTAAATTCAAACACTCTCTTAGAAACGCAGTCCGACATTCAGGAACATCTTGATGCCCTGGGCATACGAATAGCGGTTCGGATATTTCAGACGGTTGAAATCAGTGTAGTCGAAACGTCCCTGCTGATAGCCGTAGGTCATGATGTCCTTCTTGTTGAGGATATTGTCGACGCTCAGGTTGAGGTTGAGCGAGATCTTGCGGGTCAGATAGATCAGCTTGCCCACCGATGCGTTGAGCGTGTAGGCGTTGTTGAGTTTCTCCTCGCCGGTGATCTCTGCAACCGCCTGTGCCAGACTTGCTGCGTCTGGATAGGCTGTCCACAGGTTGTCGAGTGCTTCGTGGCGCACTGGCGACATGTTGACATACGCATTGCCCATCCACGAGAAGTTGATGTTGAAAAACCACATCTTCGGTGCCTGCCAGTCAATGCCGACATTGAACGCCGTCTGCGGTGTGCCGCCGATGTGATAGTTCTTCAGATAGACAACCGATGTGGTGTCGGGCGACATGCCGTTCTCATAAGAGCGAACGCCGGTCGGATTGTTCTTGTAGCGGTAGCTTGCGATAGTTCCTGCAAACGTGGCTGTCACCGAGGGTGTGATCTTGAACGCTGCCCCGAGTTCGATGCCCTTGTAGTGCTGTTTGACTCCCTTCAGAACATAGTTCATGAACGTCGAATACTGGTCGTCATAGTAGGCGAAACGCTCCGTCATGTCGTTCATCGTGGTCCAGAATGCCGAAATAGTTCCGCGGAAGCGGCGGTAGTTCCAGCCATATGAGAGATCGGCCGAGAAGATGCGCGTCGAGCTCAGACCGTCGACCGCTGTGTCCTTGATGCGGGGCGAGATATAGGCATTGTCAAAAAATGGTGCCTGCGTCTCGTAGGTCGCGCGGAGGGTCAGGGCGTTACGTCCGTTGATTTTGTAGACTGCGCCGGCTTTCACTGCGCCGTTGTCGAATCGGTGCATCTCTCCTTTGCCGAGTGAGTTGAGCGGTGCGCGGCCGTTGCGCATCTTGCCGTCGCGCTGGAACTGCGTGTAGCTCATCTCAAGCCCGTAGTTGAAATCCCAGTGCGGAAGGGTGATCGTGTTCTGAAGCCACGCCTTGGCCTGGATTGCCGAAATGAAATAGTTGTAGCCGAAAAGACCTCCTTCGCCTACCTTGCGGTTCGGATCGTCGAGGTTGTTCTGCAGTATCGACGGATTGTCGGGGAAATCGCGTTCCGAGAACTGGTCGATGTCGAGCCAGAATTCGCCGCCAAGCAGATCGCGGATCGTCTTGTAGTAGTGGGCGCGGGTATAGTTGAGGCTCACGCCGGCCTGAAGGTTCATCGACTGGTTCAGGCGATGGTTCAGCACCGAACTGAAAATATAGTTGAGCTGATCCGAATGGCGGTTTTCGAGTATATACGTCGAGCCCGTCTGTACGCCGTCGGGGTTCGCCGCATTGTTGATGTTGTTTAGGTAGTTGGCCTGATACAGTGCGTCCCAGTTGATCTGGCGGAAGCTCTCATCGTTGCGCCAGAGGTCTGTGTAGAGAGCATATGCCTCGGGATCATCTGCATAATACGACGGCAGATAACGGTAATAGTCCGGACGCGGGTCGCGGGCGTTGTACCAGTTCAGTGCCGAGGTCGAATACTGCACGACGCGGAATGATGCCCCCGTTGTCAGTTTCGTCCCGTCTTTCGGTTTCCACACCCAGTTCAGAAGGAATGTCGGGTCGAAAGTCTCGACGATTTTCGAGTTGCGCTTCTTGCCGTTCTGCCATCCCCAGTTCGGGTTGTAGAGGTTGTTGTCGGCAAGCTGATATGCCTCCAGATAGGTTGGAGTCGATCCGGTTCGCTGTGTCGGAGCGCCGAACGCCGTCAGGGTCAGCGAGTGTTTCGTGCCGAACTGCTTCTCAAGCGAAAGGAAATAGCCGCCCGATTTATAGAACGATCCCGGAACCACGCCCTCATTGGCCCAGCGCACTATGCCGCCGACGGTCAGTCCCCATCCGGTCGGGCTGATGCCCGTCGAATAAAGCGCCATTGCGCGGAGCATGTAGTTGGCGTTGGTGTAGCCGACCGAACCGTAAAAGCCCGGAGCGAAATCGCTGCTCAGGGTGTTGATGTTCGACGAACCTCCGATATTGCCGAAGCCGTATTGCGCTGGTGCCATGTCGATTGCGTTCGTGCGGTTGCGGAACATTCTGCTCATGCCGCCAAGCGACGAATAGTTGAATCGGCCGCGGGCAAGATCGTTCATCGGAACTCCGTTGATATACGTCGTGTTGAAATAATTGTCATAGCCGCGGTTGCGGAAACGCATGATCGAGAAGTTGTAGTTGGCGGCGGCGTTGTAGATGTTGTCCGACGCGCCGTTGAGAACCGCTACCGACTGCGCGACTCCCTCCTCGTCCTCAAGAATCGATTCGTCAAACAGAAGCTCCTGCTTGATCTCATCGAAATCGCTCTTGCCGTTGTCGGCAGTCGTGAGCTGTAGGGTGCCCAGATCTGTACTCGGCCCGAGCGTGACCGGCTGGTTGAAATCGGTGTAGCCGAAGGCTGCTACTGAAACAATGTCGCTCCCCGGTTTGGCCGTTGTGAACACAAACTCGCCGGCTGGGCCGGTGACGACAGTTGCACCTTGATTGTTGATCATGACAATGGCGCCCTCGACCGGCTTCCCGGTCGCAGCGTCAATAACCACCCCCTTGACTTGGCCGGTCTGGGCCGCCAGGGGGAGTACTGCTGTCAGCAACAATAGCATGAACAGTTTGAATCTCATACGATGATAATTGGTTAGTTATGGATAATTAAAAAAATGTCTATGGATTGGAAACCGGTTGAGGATAATTCTCAGAGAATGTTTGGAATTAAATCAAATTAAGACTGAGAGGATTTTTTGAGCGGATTCCGCGAGTTGAAGAGGGAGCATAGCGGGCTATGTGACCGATGAGACTTGGCGGAATTCGCCAAAAAAGACCTCAGGATTATTTTGAAGTTTATACCTTTCATTCGTTTTATTGTTAACGCGGTTTAAATTCAAACATTCTCTGAGAGAGCGTTTGGGTGGATAAATGAACATTCTATTGGTCTTGCAATGGCGGGGCGGCGACAAGACTGCGTTGGGTTGATGACCTCCCGGCCTAATGCACTGAAATCTCCGCAAAAATATTGATTTTTTGCGGACTTTCCGCGACTTTTATTAAAAAATACGTAAAAAAACTTATGAAATGAGTAATCGGCATTTGACACATTATGACCGTTTTTCACGCCGACAGCACAAATCTCTTTTCCTTTGGCTCAATTTCAATGACATTTGCTTGCGACATCGCGGATTTTGCGTAACTTTACGCCAAAATTCCTATCTTGAGAAAATGAAGAATAACTTTCTAATTCTATTGGTTGCGGCTCTGTTGTTGCCAGTGGCCGCTTTCGCGCAGAACTCCGGAAAAGTCGCTGTCTACGGAGTCGCCTTCTATAACCTCGAAAACCTTTTCGATACAATCCCCAACAACCCTCTCGGACGTGACCTCGAATACACACCCGACGGGAAAAACCAGTGGGGAAGCAAAAAATACTGGTCGAAAATCCATAACATGGCCTACACAATCTCGCAGATGACTACTAAGTCGACACCCTCCGGGCCAGCTGTTATCGGTGTCTCCGAAATCGAAAACCGTTCCGTCCTCGAAGATCTCGTCAAGGATCCTGCAATCCGCCCATGGATGCTCCAGATATGCCATCACGACTCGCCCGACCGCCGAGGCGTCGACGTCGGTCTCCTCTACAACCCGCGTCAGTTCCGGGTTCTGAACGTCACTAACCACACGCTCTCGGTTCCCTCCAATCCGACATTCCGCACACGCGACCAGATGTGCGTCACTGGTGTCCTCTCCTGCGGCGACACTCTCAGCGTCATCGTCAACCACTGGCCTTCACGTCTTGGCGGTGAGGAGCAGTCCTCTTATCTCCGTGAGGCGGCTGCAGCTCTCAGCAAACACATCGCCGACTCCATATGGGCTATCCGCCCCGATCAGGCTGTTGTAATAATGGGCGACCTTAACGACGACCCCCAGAACAAATCATGCGCGCAGGTCATTGGTGCGAAAAAAGATGAAAAGAACGTGCCCCCGCACGGATTCTACAACCCCTGGTGGAAAATGCTCGACAACGGAATCGGAACACTTGCCTACAAAGGTTCGTGGAATCTCTTCGACCAGATAATCGTCGGAGGAACCCTTCTAAAGGAAAATGCCGCCCCCGGTGCGCTCTACTATTGGAAGTGTCAGGTCAACAACTTCGATTTCCTTATCGATAGGGAAGGATCACGTCAGGGCTATCCTAAACGAACTCACGCCGGTGGCGTTTGGCTCAACGGCTACTCCGACCATTTCCCCACCGAAATCTTCCTCGTAAAAAAATACTGATCCCCTAAACAGATCCATAACGAATCGGCCGCGTCATTCCCCCTGACGCGGCCGATTCAGTCTCACCCCCTCCTCCGACAGTCTTGCATAATTTGAATTAGGCATCCGTTTCCCTGTAAAGCGGCCTTATCTTTGCGGCGATGTTGCTCCGACGCCGCTCATATCAACCCGCTCCGCGCCCGCGCCATATCTGTCAG
>JAIDXA010000039.1:0-1406 GCA_029058705.1 Paramuribaculum sp.
GATTCAAGCCAACCACCCTCTGACTGTAGTGAAATTGTTTATGTAAACAATTCTATTGATAAAAAATATGAATGACCATCTGGACTCAATAAAAACACAGTGGCAGAGCCTGAATGCTCCGTTTTCAGAACGGGGGAAGGCTTACGCTTCCGAAATTCTTAAACGGCGCAATCTTGGCCGTGTGGGTTCGAATCCGGTTCGTATTGCCGGAATTTATCGGCGTCTGACGGTTGTTTCAGTCGCGTGGGTTGTTTTGTCGCTGCTCATGGCAAGATCTGTTTTTCCTATGTGGCTGGCGTGTCTGATGGCTTCATATTTCGCTGTCATGGGTGCGATGTGCTATTCTGTACGGGAGTCGGCTTTGGAAATTGATTTTTCATCTATGTCTGTAGTCAGGGCGCTTGAGGCGGTGTGCGGCCTACAGCGCAAACTGCTGCGGCAGCGTGTGGTCGGTCTTATGATTATGTTTCCGGTCCTGATGATTCTGTTCCATTATTTTTCAGGAGTCAGTATGGAGATGGTCTGGGGCGGAGTTGCCGGAGCTGTTGTGGGTTTGTGCATCGGTCTGTCGTTGGAGAGGCGCGTCCGTCGTCAGGTAAAGGAGATGAAACAGGCTTTGGAAGACGCGATGGGCGATTGTGTGTCTCCATCGGTGTGATGTTTGTGAAATAAAAAAGCGGGAGAATGTCTGACAGACACGCTCCCGCTTTGTTTTTTGTAAAAGACGCGATCGGAATCAGAAGAGGTAGGCTGCTGTCACGGTCCAGTAACGGTTGTGGCCTTCGATGTTTGATGTTCCGGTGATACCTGTTGATTTCAGTGCTTTTGTCATTCCGACGCTGTAGCTTGCTCCGACCTGAAGGTGCTTGATGAATTCAATGCCGAATCCGAAGTTCCAGGCTGTATCGAATTTGCGGTTGCTCCAGGCTTCATCGAATGATTTTTTGCTTGTGAGAAACGAGAATGTCGGTCCGGTCAGAAGATATGGGCGGGCGATGTTGTTGATCAGCGGCACGTTGATTTTCCACTTGAGATTTAATGGAATGTCGATGTAGTCGCGGTTGTCTTTTGTCAGTCCGTTGTCTTCAAGCCACTGGGTGTTGCGGCGGACATACATGGCTGAAAGATCGAATCCGACTCCGATGACCGGAACGGTGAATTCGATCATTGCACCGCCTGTGAATCCTGCGCGGTTGCTGGCGTCGAAGTCAGAGTTGTTGAAGTGGAGCGAGTTCATGGCGACGCCTGCTTTAAGACCGAAGCGGAATTGCGCGTTGGCTGTCAGCGATGTGGCTACCGACGCAAGCATGATTGCAAGAATGATCGTGATTTTTTTCATGACTGTTTTTGTTTTGATTGGATTTATATATCTGATTTGTTGATTTCTACGAATCGGTTGACGCCGG
>JAIDXA010000039.1:1416-4981 GCA_029058705.1 Paramuribaculum sp.
GTCCAATCATTGACAGAAAGGTGTCTTCGTCAATGATCCGGATGCCGAGTTTGTTGGCTTTTTCGAGTTTTGACGGGCCCATGTTTTCGCCGGCGAGGATGTAGTCGGTCTTTTTGGATATAGATCCGACGTTTTTGCCGCCATTGCGCTCGATCAGTTCTTTATATTGGTCGCGTGAATGATGGGAGAATGTTCCGGAAATGACAATCGATTTGCCTGCAAGTTTATCAGACGTTGTCGATTTTTCTTCCGGAGGCATTTCCATCTGCAGTCCGTGTGAGCGTAGCCGTTCGACCAATGTGCGGTTGACCGGTTCGGCAAAGAATGAGATTATGGAGGCGGCAATGCGTGGCCCAATATCATCAATTTGCTCGAGTTCGTCTGATGTGAGTGACATCAGTCTGTCGATCGAACGGGTGGCGCGGGCGAGCTTTTTTGCCACTGTTTCGCCGACAAACGGAATCGACAGTGCATAGATGACTCGTTCGAATCCGATTTTGCGCGAATCCTCAAGTCCCTCGATGATGCGTTCGGCGCTCCGTTGTCCGAACCCCGGCAGGTGCATCAGGTCGTTGACGGTCAGTGTGTACAGGTCGGCTGCATCCCTGATCAGTCCGGCTTCGAAGAGATCGCTGACTGTTTCTTCGCCGATACCGTCGATATTCATCATGCGGCGGCCGACAAAATGTTCGACGCGTCCTGTGATCTGCGGGATACATCCATATTTATTTGGACAGATCCATGCGGCTTCTCCGGGAATTCGCTGAAGCGGAGTGCCGCACGACGGGCAGTCGTGGCAGAATTCGACCGGAGACGAATCAGAAAGACGGCTGTTGAGGTCTATGCCCGTGATTTTGGGTATGATTTCGCCTCCTTTTTCAACATATACCATGTCGTTGTTGTGGATGTCGAGAGTCTGCATGATGTCCTGATTGTGGAGCGACGCCCGCTTCACCATGGTTCCGGACAGAAGCACCGGTTCGAGGTTGGCGACAGGGGTGATTGTTCCGCTGCGCCCAACTTCGAACGAAACGAAGCGCAGGCGCGTAAGGGCGCGCTCGGCAGGAAATTTGTAAGCGATAGCCCAGCGTGGACTTTTGGCCGTAAAGCCGAGGTTGAGTTGCTGCCGCAGGTTGTTGACTTTGAAAACGAGACCGTCGGTAGCTACCGGGAGTTCGCGGCGCGACGTGTCCCAATGGGTTATGTATGAGTCAACCTCTTCGATTGACTGGAGGCGTGTCATGGCGTCGGAGATCTTGAATCCCCAGCTGCGGGCGGCCTTCATGTTGTCGAAATGATTGTCGAACGGCAGATCATCGCCGATCAGATAATAGAGATATGCGTCAAGACCGCGTCGAGCTACCTCGGAGGGGGTTTGCATTTTCAATGTGCCTGAAGCGGCGTTGCGCGGGTTGGCGAAGAGCGGCTCTTCGTTGAAGGCGCGCTCGGCATTGAGCCGTTCGAAGGCTTTCCATGGCAAAACGATCTCGCCGCGTATTTCGAAACGACGTGGCCAGCCCGAGCCGTGAAGCTGAAGCGGAATCGAACGAATTGTCTTTACGTTTTCGGTGACAACATCGCCACGCTCTCCGTCGCCACGGGTCACGGCCCGCACAAGACGTCCGTCTTCATAGAGAAGCGATATGGATGTGCCGTCGAACTTTAGTTCTCCGATGATCTCCACGTTTTCCCCGGTCAGTCCCTCGCGGCAATGACGCACAAAGTCATCGACTTCGCCAACGGAATATGTGTTGCCGAGCGATAGCATCGGATACTCGTGCAGAACCTGCTCGAACCCTTTGAGCGACAGGTCGCTTCCGACCCGGCGTGTCGGAGATAGCGGGTCCTCGAATTCCGGATGTTGGCGTTCGAGCGATTCAAGCTCCTTCATCATCATGTCATAGTCGATGTCGGAGATCGTCGGGTTGTTCAGAACGTAGTAGTTATGGTTATGTAAGTTGAGCTCGTTGCGGAGTTCTTCTATTCGTTGTTTGGCCGCATCCATTTTTATAATGTTTGTTTCGTACGACAAATATAGTCTAATCCACGCTAAAATGCAAGCGTACGGTTGCCGATAGGGTAAATATTATCTCAAAAACGGTCCGGATAGATAGCCGTTTTTATAACTCCGGACGCTTTTGACTCGAACAACTCGAATGCATCCTCAACGCGGCTCAGCGGAAAGCGGTGGGAGAGCAGGGGGGTGGTGTCTATTTTCCCTTCTGAGATCAGGGCGAGAGTCTCGTCACAATCACAACCGTCGACGCCGCCTGTCTTGAAGGTGAGGTTTTTTCCGTAGATTTGCGGCAAGGGAAGAATCTGGTTGTTTTCGTAAAGCGCGATTATTGATATGATGGCGTTAGGTCGGGCAGCCTGCCACGCAAGACGAAACGACTCGTCGGATCCGGCAACCTCAATGACTCGGTCGGCGCCACCGTTGGGACATGTTTTTGCAACTGTCGGCAACAGATCTTCCGATGCCACAACAATAGCCTCCGGACAAATCCTTTGGGCAAGCATTCGCCGCGAGGGATCTTTCTCGCATATAATTATGCGTGCCGGACGTTTAAGCCGTGCGCAAAGAAGCGTACATAGGCCGGTCGGGCCGGCCCCGATGATGACAACCGAATCTGAAGGTGTTATTTCGGAAATTTTTGTAGCCCAGAAACCGGTGGCAAGAATATCTCCGACGAAAAGAGCCTGTTCGTCGCTGACATTGTCGGGAATATGGTTGAGGCAATTGTCTGCGAGCGGAATCCTTACTGCCTCCGCGAGACCTCCGTCAATACGGCATCCCAACGCCCAACCGCCCTCAGGATCGGTACAGTTGTTCACAAACCCGTTCTGGCAGAAAAAACATTCTCCGCAGAAAGTCTCGACATTGACGGTTACTCTGTCGCCAGCCGCGAAATTCCTTACCTTGGAGCCTACTTTCTCGACAATACCAACCATTTCGTGACCCACCGTGACCCCCATGACTGCACGGGGAACCGCTCCGTGCTTTATATGAATGTCAGACGAGCAGATGCTGGCCAACGTGACCCTCACAATCGCATCGGTCGGGTTCTTAATGCAAGGCCATTGTTTTTCGACAAGTTTGAAACACTCAGGACTGATGTAGGAAAACGCTTTCATTATCGTAGATCTCATGCATGAAAAGTAAACATACCGTTTTGAATATTGAAATGCCTCATTGTTTTATCGATTGATATAAATTGACATTCCATATGTCGTCAACGCAATCAGGGGAAATAACGTTGAGTAACCACACATCAAAGTTAAATATAAAAATCATCATGAAAAATTAAAAATTAATATATAATTGCAAAAACGCGATAATAAATTGATAAAAAGCGCTCTATCTCTTCTTGTGGTAGGCGGCGGGTGAGAATTAGACAAAATGATTGAAAAAAAGATCGCGGAAAATTTGGTGAATAAAAAAAAACTGCCTAATTTTGCATCGCAATTCGGAACAACACCGACCCGCAGATTCGCTAGCTCAGCTGGTAGAGCACAACACTTTTAATGTTGGGGTCCTGGGTTCGAGCCCCAGGCGGATCACAGA
>JAIDXA010000004.1 GCA_029058705.1 Paramuribaculum sp.
CCTCAGGCTTGCTCAGAAAAAGCTTGAAGAGCAGCAACAGAACCAGAACAACAATCAGGATCAGAAAGACAAGCAGGACAAACAGGATCAGAAAGAACAGAATCAGCAGCAACAGCAGAACCAGAATCAACAGCAGAATCAGGATAAAAAGGACGATCAGAAACCGCAGGACCAGCCTCAGCAGCAGGACAAGAAAGAGAACGGCCAACAACCTCCGCGCCAGCAGTCGGGGGGTATAAGCGACGACAATGCCGAAAAAATTCTCAAAGCCATGGAGAATGAAGAGGCAGCCACCCGCAAAAAGGTCGAAGCCAGAAAGCAGAAAGCCAACAACGCCCGCCGCCGTCAGGTAACGCGCCCGTGGTAGGCAGCAATCGCGCAACAAACCTTCACTCCGACATATCATCCATCGCATTAATCATTGACAAACGACATGAGAGAGAGTTCCCGTCTCACATTTTCACTCATAGCAGTGATATTCTCCGCACTATGCGCGATGGCCCAACAGTTTACACTGATGGCCCCGCAAAGAGTCTTCAAAGGAGAGAAATTTGCTGTCACCTACCGTCTGACAAACGCACAGGGAGGCGAGCCGCGAGTACCGCAGATTAACGGATGCCAGCTGCTGTTCGGACCAAGCGTCACAACGCGGCAGAGTTATCAGGTTTCGGGCAACGGCCAGACATCATCGCAGTCGTCGACAGATTTCACATATACATACCGAGCCGACCAGACGGGCGACTTCACAATAGGGTCCGCAACCATCCAGGCAAACGGCAAGACCCTCAAGACAAAGCCCCAGACACTGACAATAGTTGAATCGCCGGCAGCAGGCCGACAGCAATCCGACCGACAGCCGTCGACAAACCGACCGGTTTCGATCGACGATATAGAGACACAGTCAGCCGACCGTGCTGTATCGGCAAACGATGTCTTTGTCAGAATCATTCTTTCGAAATCCACAGCCTATGAGCAGGAAGCGATCGAATGTACGATCAAGCTATACACGAAATTCGGGATTTCCCAGTTCTTCCCGACTAAGCAACCGAGTTTCGACGGATTTCTCATAGAGGAAGTCAATTTCCAGAGCTCGCTCAACCAGGAAGAGACCTACAATGGACAGCGATATCTTGTGGCGTTGCTCAAGAAATGCATAATCTATCCGCAGAAATCAGGGAAACTGACGATCAATTCAGGCAATTATGATTTGAATGTCATCCAATACAGCAATACGAACCTCGGATTTCTAAGTCTGTCGACGCCGCGGGAGAAGAAGATACAGGTAACGTCAAACACCGCATCAATCGACATCAAGCCGCTGCCAACCCCAAAACCGGAGGGATTTACCGGAGCGGTAGGCAAGTTCGATATATCGTCGCGTCTGGTCGGAAACTCATTCCGCACCAATGAACCGGCGACACTTATATACACCATAACAGGAACCGGAAACATCAAATATGTCAAAGAGCCGGTCATCGACTTTCCGACAGAGTTTGAATTGTATGATCCCAAGTCCGATTACGACACCAAGGTAGTCGGCAACAATGTGAGCGGCACAATGACCACTGAATATACATTTGTGCCCCAGTCAGTAGGAAAATTCACGATCGGCGCGGACAAATTCGTTTATTTCGATCCATCGAAAAACGATTATGTGACCCTTACGACGCCATCCTATCCCATCTCAGTAATTCAGGGATCGGAATCTGTCGACAAACAGGATGTGGAGGTCAAGAACAAAGACATTCTCCACATCATGACCGGAAGCAAATCGCCCACACACGGCCACCGACCTGTAATCGGACAGTGGTGGTATTGGATGATCTACCTTTTGATGGCCGGCGGACTGTGGGGTTCGGTGCGGATATACGGACGCAACGTGGCCCGATCGGCCGACATCCGCGGAATGAGACTTGCCAAAGCCAATAAAGTTGCGCGTCAGAGACTGAAGACAGCCGCCACGTTCATGCAGTCAGGGAACAACAGCGACCGCTTCTATGAAGAGTTGCTTAAAGCCACGTGGGGTTATCTCAGCGACAAACTCGGGATTCCGGTATCGCAACTTTCAAGAGAAAACGTTTCGGCCGAGCTGACTTCATATGGAGCAGACGAGCAATTGTGTTCAACAGTCATCTCCATACTCGACCAGTGTGAAATGGCGCGCTACGCGCCGGCAGCCACACACTCGGAGCTGGAAAAAATCTACAATGAGGCACCCGAAGCCATCAACAACCTCGAAACCATAAAAAGAAAATAACTTATGGATCAGATCAATCACTTCAGACGAATCGCCGTAATTTCATTTATTTTCCTTTTTAGCAGCCTCATTTCATGGGGACAGACATTGGCTGAACAAGCCGATTCGGCCTATAATGCAGGAGAGTTCGACACGGCCGCCGCCCTCTATCAGAAAGTCATTGACACGGAGGGGACATCTGCCCCGCTCTACTATAACCTCGGCAACAGTCTGTATCGGCTCGGGCAACCGGCTTCAGCCATTGTGGCTTATGAACGCGCACTCCGTCTGGATCCGTCGAACAGCGCCATCCGTGCCAATCTTTCATTTGTCAACTCACGTCTGATTGACAAGAAAGGGCCTTCGGGGTCATTTCTATCGCAGTCGTTTGAAGAGATTACCGGACTGTTCTCCGCCAACGGATGGGCGTGGCTTGCGCTGGCCTTGTTCGGCATAACCATCGGGGCCGTCTCGCTCTATCTGTTCGGGAGCAGCATCACAATCAAGAAAACAGGATTTTTCGGAGGCGGATTCACAGCGGTGCTGTTTGCAATCAGTTTGATTTTCGCATTCAACGCCAGATCGATGATGGAAGCCAAAAATATCGCTATTGTCACAGCCAAATCGACAATACTCAGCACAACGCCACGCGCTCCACAAAACCGCAATGAAGAGGCAATGCTTCTTCACGAAGGCGCACGCCTGACTATTATCGATTCAATAGCATCGCCTACGGATTCGACCAAGACCGTGTGGTATGACGTTGCATTCGACAATGACCACAGAGCCTGGATCAACAGTTCGGATGTTGAAATAATCTGACCTGACGAGGGTTCGGAAACTTAGAAACTGTTTAAATTTACTACGAAAAAAAATGTTATAAATCATTCTTGTGGGTTAATTGAGGTCTTTTATGGTTGTTTTCACCGAGTCTCATCGGTCACATAGCCCGCTATGCTCCCTCTTCAACTCGTAAAAACACCTCATAAAATCCTCTCAATTAATCCCACAACTAAATTTAAACAGTTTCTTAGAGAGTGGTTGAATTATTTCCGCCAGTTTCTGAGAGAGCGCGACTTCAAAAAATTGTTTTTTCACAAAAAATAGCATTGAAAATTTTGTCATTTCAAATTTTAAGCCTATTTTTATAACCGAAACCAATACTCTTTGAGTATATTGTTAACTTCTTAAATACTTATATTATGGCTAAAACAATCTCTTTCAACGAGCTTCGTCGTATTAAAGACAGTTTGCCCGATGGCGCAACTCACCAGATTGCCGATAAACTCAACATAACGGTTCAGACCGTAAGAAATTACTTTGGTGGCAGCAATTATGAATTCGGCAAAAATGTCGGTGTTCACATCGAACCAGGTCCCGACGGCGGCATCGTTGTACTTGACGACACTACTATCTATGACATGGCTGTAGAGATCCTGAAGGCTCAGGAGTCTGAGTAAAAAACAGCCCGACACTACGTTCAACCTTTCAACTCATTCTCCTCTCTCCATTTTTTTTCAATTGTTTTAGCATTGTCATCGAGGATTCCGTTATGGATTCCTCTATTTTTTTTGCTAAAAAACTATGCGAAAAGCTGAAGAAGCACAGGCGCTCCTGGTGCAGAGTAAGAAACTGTTTAAATTTACTACGAAAAAAAATGTTATAAATCATTCTTGTGGGTTTATTGAGGTCTTTTATGGTTGTTTTCACCGAGTCTCATCAGTCGCATAGCCCGCTATGCTCCCTCTTCAACTCGTAAAAACACCTCATAAAATCCTCTCAATTAATTCCACAACTAAATTTAAACAGTTTCTTAGTAGCTGCGGGCGAATAC
>JAIDXA010000040.1 GCA_029058705.1 Paramuribaculum sp.
TCATTATTCCTATTATCTAAATTCTTTTTGAGATCAATGAGGTGATCTACAGCTATATGACCATGGCCGACGGCTCGCTGAAGGATGTAGCCGTCAACAATTTCTATTACTATACGCAGGA
The DNA here is from genome assembly GCA_029058705.1 of Paramuribaculum sp. Lineage (GTDB taxonomy): Bacteria > Bacteroidota > Bacteroidia > Bacteroidales > Muribaculaceae > Paramuribaculum. The sequence continues at coordinate 122 of JAIDXA010000040.1, forward strand.
GGCCATCTCCGAGTGGGGACAGTCGGTGACGCTTGGGCTTCTGGGCGTCGCGCTCGTTGTCATGACGGGATTCAAGACGGGGGCGGCGTTCCTGAGCAGCTATTTCATTATTCCTTTGCGGTCGGGTATTGTCCGCGACCTTCGCAACAGTCTCTACAATAAGATCACCTCTCTGCCGATAGGATTCTTTTCAAATGAGCGCAAGGGTGATGTGATGGCGAGAATGAGCGGAGACGTGACGGAGCTTGAGACATCGGTCATGTCGTCGCTCGACATGCTGTTCAAGGATCCGGTGACTATTCTTGTCTGTCTGGGAATGATGATCGCTATTTCATGGCAGCTGACCATCTTTGTCCTGATACTGCTCCCTCTCGCCGGGCTCTGCATGGGGCGTGTCGGGCGTCGGCTGAAGCGTAAATCGCTTGAGCTGCAGGGGCAGTGGGGAGTGCTGATGAGCAATATCGAGGAAACTCTCGGCGGCCTCCGCATTATAAAGGCGTTCAATGCCGAAGGCAAGGTCAGAAAACGCTTCCACCGTGAGACACAGGAGTTCTATACGCTGTCAAACCGTGTTGCCCGACGCCAGAGTCTCGCCCATCCGATGAGCGAGTTTCTCGGAACACTGACAATCGCTATTGTCCTCTGGTTCGGGGGAACTCTGATAATCTCGGGCCATTCGTCGATCAACGCGGCCTCGTTCATCTATTATATGGTGATTTTCTATTCGATCATAAATCCGGCCAAAGATCTTTCGCGAGCGGTCTACACGATCCAGAAAGGCATGGCCTCGCTTGAGCGTGTCGACAAGATTCTTGATGCCGAAAATCCGATAAAGGACCCTGATGAGCCGCAGATGATCCAAAGACTTAATGGCGAGGTGAAGTTTACGAATGTAGACTTCGGCTACGACAAGGACGTCCCGGTTGCAAAAGATGTGTCGTTCACGATCGGTTCGGGCGAGACGGTTGCGCTTGTCGGGCAGAGCGGCAGCGGAAAATCGACTCTTGCCGACCTGTTGCCGCGATTCTACGATGTTGATTCCGGCTCGATCACTGTCGACGGCATCGACATCCGTTCGATGCGGGTCCATGATCTGAGATCGCTGATGGGAAATGTCAATCAGGAAGCGATTCTGTTCAATGACACATTCTACAACAATATCGCTTTCGGTGTCAAGGACGCGACCCGCGAGGAGGTGGAAGCCGCGGCGCGTATCGCCAACGCCCACGATTTCATCATGGAAAGCGAAAACGGCTATGACACGAATATCGGCGACCGCGGCTGTCGTCTGTCGGGCGGACAGCGTCAGCGCATATCCATTGCGCGGGCCATTCTGAAGAATCCGCCGATCCTGATTCTCGACGAGGCGACATCGGCTCTCGACTCTGAAAGCGAGCTTCTGGTCCAGCAGGCTCTTGAGCGTCTGATGAAAGATCGCACGACGCTGGTCATTGCCCATCGTCTGTCAACGATCCGCAATGCGACGCAGATATGTGTTCTCAGTCAGGGACGCATTGTCGAACGTGGAACCCACGACGAATTGCTTGCTCTGAACGGTGTCTACAGCCGTCTGGTGGAGATGCAGTCTATTTCAGGCGAACATAATTGACGATGCCTGTGGCTAACTGAAAGAGAAAATTTTGCTGTTGACATCTTATAATGTCCAGTTTGTCGATTTTTTCGTTTCAGAATAAAAATAATTTCGTTTTGCTTTTGTTTTGAAAGTAAAATATTGTACCTTTGCAGCGCAAACAAAGAAACACGAAACGATAAATTCCCCAAAAGTCTTATTTAAACATCCCTGTATACACTTTACAACATGTTATCGCAGACATTGTCGTGAGACACTGTCTGCGTTTTTGGTTTTTGCGCGTAACAGAAGTCATCAGCGCTGTTCAGCGCCGGCGTGGCGAAAGTATGCGTTCACCGAGATACACGGAAAGCTGCTTTTTCAGATTGTTGAGTTCGAGATTGCGTTCCATCAGTTCGCGAAGGTGTTCGCGGTCTCCGGGAGCTGAGGCGTAGACCGCTTTGATTTCTCCGTTGATCTGTGCGATCTCAGCTTCGATGAGGGCGCATTTGAGGTTGTAGACGGCGAGGGGGACAAGCTCCTGAAGACGGTCGCGGTCAGTTGCTATTTTTGCGTATTTGGTGTGGATCTTGCTGAGCGAATGGCGGGAAGTGACCATATCGGTAGCCACGCGGCGAACACTGTCATTGTCGCACGAAAGGAGTATCCGCCGGAGATAGCCGACCGTATAGTTGTCGATGGCGGTTTCGTAGGCTGCGTTCTCCCGGTCGGTCAGTTCGCGTTCAAGACGGCTTATCGAATCAAGGTCGTCGGCAGTCATCCGGATCTGTTCTACGCCCTCACTGATGCTGGCCTTCCGGAGCGCTTCAAGACGGCTGCTTTCGGCATCATAGGCGGCTGGCCATGATTCGCTGGCGCTAAGGCAATAGGAGATGGTCTGTTCCATCAGTGGATCGGTAAAGGATATGTCGTCCATCCGGAGTTCCTGGCAGATGTAGTCGAGAACGTTCAGCGGTCGGACAGTTCCGTCATCGCCTTCGCTCAGGTCGCAGATATAGCACATGCCGAATCTGACGGCATAGGCAACGAGCTCGCGTTCATAAGGTGCAAGAAAACTGTTTCGGCGTTCGTCTGAAGGCTTTGCCGGCGGTGTTTTTGCCGGCGGTGCGAGAACGGCTGTGTGATCCTCGGCGGGATCGGCGGGAAGGCCTGCCGCTGCGCGGTTTCGTTCGCGTTGTGCTTCGCGTGCCTGCTGTTCGGCGTGCTCGGCTGAATATCTGGCAATCTGCAGCCGGAGTATTTTTTCGTCGATCGAGAGCGAGCGGGAGCAATTGTCTATGTAGACGGACTGCGTGATCTGGTCGGGGATGGTGGCGATCGATCGGACGATGCTCTGTATGGCTTTTGAGCGTGCTATCGGATCTGCCCCGGCTCCTTCCATCAGAATGCGGGTCTTGAAGGTGATGAAATCCTCCTCGTTGGTTTCCAGATAGTCTTCGACTTCCTGTGAGGTGTGGGTCTGGGCAAAGGAGTCGGGGTCGTCGCCGTCGGGCAGCGACATGACCTTGACATTGAGCCCTTCGGCCAGAAGAAGGTCGATTCCACGGAGGGATGCCTTGATGCCGGCCGGGTCGCTGTCGTAGATGACCGTCACATTTTCGGTGAAACGGTGTATGAGGCGGATCTGGCCTTCGGTGAGCGATGTGCCGGAAGAGGCCACGACGTTTTCGACTCCGCTCTGATGCATCGAAATGACATCCATATAGCCTTCGACGAGTATGCACTTGTCTTTGCGGACAATAGCCTGTTTTGCCTGATACAGACCATATAGTTCATGGCTTTTCCGGTAGATTGCCGATTCGGGCGAGTTGACATATTTCGCAACTTCCTTGTCTTTGCGGAGTGTTCGTCCGCCGAAGGCTACGACCTTGCCCGAAACAGTGAAAACCGGATAGATCACACGTGATCGGAAGCGGTCGTTCACGCTTCCGCGCTCTGTGCGGTAGCACAGGCCGGTGTCGAAAAGGAATTTTTCTGAGAAGCCTGCTTTGGTTGCTGTGTTGTAAAGGTCGTCGCGTCGTTCGTAGCTGTATCCGAGATGGAAGCGCTTGATCATTGCGTCGTTGATGCCTCGTTCGCGGAAGTAGGCGAGTCCGATATCGCGGCCGTCGTCGGTGCCGGTCAGTATCTCCTCGAAATATTTCATGGCGAATTCGTTGATCGCCAACATGCTTTCGCGTTCGCTCTCGCGCTCACGTTCCTGCTCGCTGACCTCGTGGTCTTTGATCTCGATTCCATATTTCTTGGCCAGATACCGCAGCGCCTCGTTGTAGCTGAGCTGTTCGAGTTCCATGAGAAACCCGACAGCGCTTCCGCCTTTACCGCAGCTGAAGCATTTGCAGATTCCTTTGCTTCGCGAAACTGAGAATGACGGAGTCCGTTCGTTATGGAACGGACAGAGTCCTATGTAGTTGGCTCCGCGCCGTTTGAGCGACACGAAATCGCTGACAACGTCGACGATGTCGGCGGTGTCGAGGATTTTCTGAACGGTTTCGCGGTCTATTCTTCTCATTATTGCAACGTATGGTGCTGTGAAAGGAATGCAAATTTACAAAAATCCCATCTCAAAACTCCATTTTTTCATTACTTTTGTCGAAAAATCAGTCTGATATGAAATCTTTTTCCTTTTTTGTTTTTGCAGTGGGATTGCTGGGCGTCTCATCATGTGTCCGGAATTCTGCCGGAAGTTCTGTCGGCGAGGGTGGCGATACGGTCACAGTCCGGTCCGACTTGCTGACTCTGGTCGATCACGACGGATATTCCGTGGTCACGGTGCGTGATCCGTGGGATTCTACCCGCGTTATGGCGACTTATCTTCTTGTTGACCGAGACGTTGATGAAGAAAACTTGCCACAAGCTGGCAATGCCGTCGTTTTGCGGGTGCCGCTTGAAAAATCGCTTGTCTACAGCGGAGTCCATGGCGGCGCTGTAGAGTTTCTCGGTGAAGCGGAGCGCATAGCGGCCGTGGCCGACGGCAGTTATTTCACAAACCCGGTTCTCCGCAAAATGATCGATGGCGGGCGCATTGCCGATGTGGGAAATTCGATGTCGCCCTCGGTCGAGCGGATTGTCGAGATCGAACCTGACGCAATTCTGACGTCACCCTATCAGAATTCGGGTCACGGAGCGATCGAGTCGCTTGCAATTCCGATCGTGGAGATGGCCGACTATATGGAATCCACACCTCTGGGGCGTGCCGAATGGATCAAGTTCATCGGGCGGCTCTATGGTGAGCGGGCAAAATCCGATTCGATCTTTGCGGCGGTTGTCGGAGAATATGGGCGGCTCCGCGCTGTTGGCCGAAAGGCGGCGGAACATCCCGTCGTGCTTGTCGAACAGCCGCTCAGCGGAGTCTGGGCGCTTCCTGCCGGCGAAAGCTACATGGCGCGCATGATTGCTGATGCCGGAGGTGTCTATCCATGGGCGGATACCGGCGGCTCCGGCTCTATCGAACTGGATCCGGCAGCTGTTCTTGCCCGGGCGGAGAATGCCGATGTCTGGTTCATCCGCTCATATGGTCCGCTGACACTCGGTGGTCTGGTGTCGCAAAATCCGCTCAACGGCCGGTTTCGGCCGGTCGAATCCGGATCGGTCTATGTCTGCGACACATCGGTCTGCCCGCTCTATGATGAGTTCCCCTTCCGTCCGCATCTGCTGCTTGCCGACTATGTGGCCATTCTTCATCCGTCGCTCGGAATGGACAGTGTGAGATATTACCGTCGAGCCGTCAGGTAAGCGATAATCAGAAAAAGCGTGTCGAACCGGAATTCGACACGCTTTTTCTGTATTTATAGAGACTGTGGGGGATTATCGTGTAAGCATTTTTGTCACGTTCGAGCCCTGACGGCGGATGACGATCTGACCTGCTTCGGGGTTCTCTATCTTCATGCCCTGGAGGTTGAAGTATTCAACGGGTGCTTCTGTGTCAGCTGCGATGTTGCCGATTGCGGCGTTGTCTCCTGTAGGGAGGATGAGGTAGCTGTCGCTGCTGTTGTTGCTGGAATAGAGGCTGTAGGGGTTGGCTGCTCCTTCTGCACCGGAAGCCTGAGGCCAACGTGCGAAGAATGAGTTTGCAGGCATGTCGATGCGGCCGTTGGCTTTGTCGTAAGTTATGTTGTATGCTCCCTGCTGCTCGATGAACGCTTCTTTATCCATAGTGCTGGCCAACATGAATGCGTAAGCGTAAGATCTGCTCATGATGTACGTTTCTCCGTTGGTTCTGTCAATTAAACCGGTCGTCTGCTGGGGTATGAGGACATATTCGGGATCGGTTGCGTCAATTTCGATGGTTGCGGTTCCGCCTAAAACTTCATCATAAGGATCTACAATGCGGAACATTCCGTCTCTCTCAGTATTATAGAGAACAGTCACGTCGACTTCGGGGCAGCTTGAAACGGGAATGCCGTATATTGTTGCGAGGAATGTGTCTTTGAATTTGCCGGTACCCATCTCTTCCCAAACGGCAGGCTGAACGAAACTGTTTCTCATTGAAGCTAAAAATCCGCGGAGTTGTGCCAGACCGCTCTCTGTCGCAACAAAAAACACTACATTGCTGTCAAAGCTGACAGAGCCATCGGTTTCATTGTAGCTACCAGTAATGGTTACTTTGGTTGGTGTTGATCCGGAGATCGTCACTCCATAGAAATTGATGTCTTCATTGGTTTCGTTGTTTGTTCCGACTTTTGTTTCGGGGATGGTCAGTTTGCCTGTCAGGGAGTTGACGGTACCCTCAACGACAAAAACATCTTGGTCGGCGGTTGTCAGCGTGATTATCAGTGAACCGGAAGCTGAGCCCTGTTCGATTACGGCCGACCCCGTGTAGGACTTACTGTCGAATCCGTTGGTATAGTTCCAGTCGTAGGTTCCGGCATAGTCGGCGGCTGTAACTCTAAGCGGAGAAAGCAGTTTTCCCTCTGACACGGTTGCGGCGTTTTCAATATTGGCCTTTTTCAGATCTTTTGCAACCTGAGGACGGATTGTCTGAGCCGGTCCGAAGGC
>JAIDXA010000041.1 GCA_029058705.1 Paramuribaculum sp.
TAAACATACTCTCAGAACGGTTCGGATGCAAGGCGCTGAGGCCGAGGGCGACGGGAGCGGACTCACGTCCGTGACCGAGCCCGAGTGCCGTAAGCAACGCAGCAGACGGCCGTTATCACGAACCGCCTGAAATACGGCAAAGAATTCTTTGTCATTCTGGAAAAATCTTTTTTTGCTGGAGGGGCATCTTGTCTCTTCCGACAATGTTTAACCATGTTAAATTAAACACGATCCATAAAGTTTCGTTGTTCTTAATTCGGTAATTAATACGAATTTTAGTAACTTTGCACAAAATCCAAACATTCTCTTAATAACTCTGTCATGAAACATCTCGATACTCTTTTAGCAGAAAAGCTTCTCAAAATAAGCGCAATCAAGTTGCAGCCCGAACACCCTTTCATTTTTTATTATTGGTGGAACTCTGAGATCTACACCGACAATCGAAAAACTCTGTCCTATCCCGATGTGCGAAGCTTCATCAAAGTTGAGATGTGTCGGGTCATCATGGAGAATTTCGATGCTCCCGATGCTATTGCCGGGGTCGCTACCGGTGCCATTGCAATGGGCGCTCTCGTAGCCGACACTATGGGACTTCCCTATGTCTATGTGCGCTCAACTCCGAAAGACCATGGTCTCGAAAACCTCATTGAAGGTAACCTTAAACCGGGTCAGCGCGTTGTTGTGATCGAAGACCTCATCTCAACCGGTGGAAGCTCCCTTAAGGCTGTTGAGGCTATTCGCGCTGCTGGATGCGAAGTCGTCGGAATGGCGGCAATCTTCACATATGAATTCCCCATTGCAGTGAAGCGCTTCAAGGATGCCAACGTCGAAGTCTGCGCTCTTTCAAACTACAACGCTATGCTCGAGGCCGCTCTTAAAGCCGACTATATTCAGGCTGATGATCTCGATACTCTCCGCGAATGGCGTCGTGATCCCGCAAACTGGACTGCTAATAAATAAACATCACAATCTGACCTGCATAATGGCTAAATATACCGGCAAAGCGGTGGTGGTTAACCATCTCGCAAATGAAGTTTACAATAAAATCTCTGATCTCAGCTCGTTTCAGCAGCGGCTCGATTCCCTGCCTGAAGCGGCACGAAACGCTCTCGGCGACGTCCGGTTCACCTCCGACGCGATAATCATAACTGCCCCTGCGGTTGGCGAAATGACATTCAATGTTGTTGAACGGCAGCCTGATTCTCTTCTTCGTCTTGCGGCTGCAAACTCTCCGGTCCCGTTTGCAATTGCTATTAATCTCGCGCCCGAATCTGAATCATCTACCAGAGTAGAAACTCTTCTCGAAGTTGAGATCCCTGCAATGCTGCGTCCGATGATCGGCGGAAAAATGCAGGAAGCTGCCGACAAGTTCAGCGAGATGTTCTCGACTCTCTTCGCTTGAGAATACGGTAATAATCTATCAGAATGAAAAAGATCGCTCTCCTCTTCTTTATTATCTCTTCTTTTGGATTAGCGGGTTGCACTACCGTCGATTCAGAAAGAATTCCCCCGGTCAATGTCAATCTGATATTCACAACAATAGGCGAGTGGGAACTCTATGGTGTCTCCGGTGCCGGATCCTGTCAACGCTTCATCGCCCCCCTGCGTCAGCCTGCCGGATTTCCTTACAAAGGTCTTGAAGGCACTGGCTACGGCGGCCTTCTTCTCGTTGCCGATCCAATGGGAGACTATCATGTCTTCGATCTCGCATGTCCTGTATGCGTACCCGATATCAGCCGGATTCTCCTTGACGGCGATTCCGATGTCGCCGGCATTTTCCGCTGTAACAAATGTGGTAGCACCTACGACGTATTCGCTTATGGAACGCCTCGCTCCGGCCCCGCTTTGTCCGACAAATATGGCCTTCAGCGTTATCATATAACATTCACAGGTTCATCACCCTACGCTGTCATATCCCGCTGATGCGTCTGCCCGGTCAATCCCGCCTGATTGATACCTGCTGTATGTAATGATGCTTCGGGCTTCAAAATTTTGCATATTGGCAATTTTTCACTAACTTTGCCAAACAAATCGGTCCTACGCGCCGAAGCCATTCGCTCGAATGGTGGAATGGTAGACACGAAGGACTTAAAATCCTTTGGCCATTGAGGCCATGCGGGTTCGAGTCCCGCTTCGAGCACAGATATTGATGGTGTGTCAGAATTTTCGAATCTGACACACCATCTTTTCTTTCAGTAGTTGGTTGCAATTAGTGGCGTAGCTTGTCGGCAAGTTCTTCGGCTTTGATGGCCGCCTTTTCAAGCACATCCGACATTTTGGATTTTGCCTTGTCTGTAAATGATTCGGCTGCATCCCCGACCTTGTCTTTTATATCCCCGACCTTATCCTTTAGATTGTCGGTCGCATCGCTTACCTGATCCTTCATTGCTGCGATCTTATCTGCTATTTCAGTCTTGGCAACCTCCTTTTCAGCCTCCACTGCTTGCTTCTTGGCAGAAACGCTGACTTCAGCGGCAGCCTCTGAAACAATTTCGGCGGCCTGGGCTTTCTTCATTTCATCTTGTAGATCCATAGTGTTTATCATAATTTGGTTAGACAGATGACTTATTAACGCCTCGCTCTCCGAAACTGTTCAATCCGGAAAACACCGGAGCCGCCCTGATTTCAGGACGGCTCCGGCGTTACAATATGCATCTCTCTGACAGGGTCAGAGAAGACTCGACTTGATCGTGTCGACGATATAGCGGACTTGTTCGTCCGTCACCCACGGGCCGGCCGGCAGACAGATACCGGTGGCGAACAGCGACTCGCTCACCCCGTTCGTGTAAGCCGGATTGTTGCGGTACACCGGCTGCTTGTGCATCGGCTTCCACAACGGACGCGACTCGATGCCGGCTGCGTCGAGAGCCATGCGCATGGCCTCGACATTGTCGTTGGGCTGGCAGTCGGTAACGGCTGTCGAGGTGGCGTGGGTCACACCTGCCGCACCTCCAACGGCGCCCGTGACCACCTGCCTGTAGGCGTTTTCCTGACCTTTGACTTGCAGCTCGGGGTCAAGCGTGGCTGTGCACAGCCAGAAGTTCGAATCATACTCCGGCCCCGGATTGCAGTGCATCGTGATGCCCTTCACTTCCCTAAGTAGCTCCTCATAGAGTGCCTGGACATGCTTGTGATGCGCGATGTGTTCCGCCAGAACCGTCATCTGTCCGCGACCGATCCCGGCGCAGATGTTCGACATACGGTAGTTGTAGCCGATAGCCTCATGCTGATAGTAGGGGTAGCTCTCGCGGGCCTGGGTCGCATACCACATGATCTCGCGCCATGACTCCTCGTCGGGGCAGATCAGCGCTCCGCCCCCCGAGGTCGTGATCATCTTGTTGCCGTTGAACGACAGCACCCCGTAGCGCCCGAACGTCCCCAGGGCCTGACCGTTGTAGTTCGAGCCGAAACCCTCTGCGCCGTCCTCGATCACCGGTATCCCGTAGCGGTCCGCGATCTCCATGATCCTGTCGATCTGATAAGGCATGCCATAAAGCGCAACAGGAATGATGGCCTTAGGCTTCTTACCTGTCTTGGCAATACGATCCTTTATGGCCTCTTCAAGTAGCACGGGATCCATGTTCCAAGAATCCAGCTCCGAATCCACAAACACAGGCGTCGCACCCAGATAAGTCACCGGATGGCTCGACGCGCAGAACGTGAACGACTGAACCAGCACCTCGTCGCCCGCTCCAACACCGCACCCGATCAGCGCCAGATGAACCGCCGCCGTCCCCGACATGAGAGTGGCAACACGCTTGTTCTGTCCTACAAATTCCTCAAGTTCGTGCTCAAAAGCATCGCAGTCTGGGCCGAGCGGCACCGCCCAATCCTCAGTGAGCGCTGCCCTGATGAAATCAATTTCGCGTCCGCACATCTTCGGTTTACATAACAAGATCCGTTCCATCTCAATCTAGCATATCTTCTGGTTCAAGGGGAATATACGGGCCGTCCTTTACCTCAAAAATTGCCGACGGCTCTGTTACTTCAATTGTATGCCATTGTCCTGCGGGAATCTGAACGCCATAACGGCCGACTGTCAGGTCAAGAAGGTGGCAGGCAGTCCGGCGACCAGTCCCGTCATAAAACATAACATTTATTTTGCCACGGAGCAGGATGTATGTCTCCGCTGTGTGGCGGTGACGATGAATAGGCAGAATTGTGCCGGGCAACAGCACATTGATCAGTCGTTGCGCCTTGGCATCAAGATTGTCGTGCAGATTGAAGTTCATGCGAAGCCGGGGGCTTTCCTCCGCCTTCTTTGCAACTTCATCAAGCAGCTCGTTGTCTATGATCATGTTTGGGATTTTAAATAGGCATCGTGCAAATGATAGTTCTTTTTCATAAACAGGACATATGCTGTCGCAAGAACAACAATGGCTATACCAAGATACACGTAGTGATTTATAGGTAGAAAAATCATTCCTGCTGAAACGATGAGCTGCATTGCCATATACAGCCCCGAAACTGCGACATGCGGGATGCGGAGTTCGTTTGCCATCAACTGATATGCGTGTTTGCGATGCGGCTTTCCGAGATTCTCATGCAACTGAATACGATGGCAGATTGTCATGATGGCATCGGCCCCATAGACCGCAAGAAATATAATATAGGAGAAATCACGAGTCTTTAGAATCAATAGTCCGAGAGCAAACAGCATGATGAACGCCATGCTGATTGACCCTACATCTCCGGCAAAACATCTGGCATTCTTGCGGAAGTTGAAGAAACAGAAAACCAGGAGACTCAGCCCGACAACATAGAGATATGCCATATCAATGAACCGTTCCCGAGTGTTGAGATATATGAGCGGTAACAGCACCGCTATTGAATATCCACCGGTTATTCCATTGATCCCATCCATGAAATTGTAGGCGTTTATAATACCGACGCAGACAATCAGCGCCACAGCTATGGTCCACCAGTCGCCGGGATTCAGAATGCCAAACTGATAGAACATCAATCCCATGGCGGCAAACTGTACAACAAGCCGGACGCTATCGGGCAATGAATGGATATCATCGGTAAAACTGATAAGTCCGACGAGTGTCAGTCCGAGAATAAACCACGAATACTGGAATCCGAAAAAAGCCCAGAAAAGCCATGCCCCGAACAGGAAGATTATCCCTCCTCCGCGCAGGACTATGCTTTTATGTGAACTGCGCAGATTCGGCTTATCTACAATATTAAACCTGTCTGCCACTCGGAAATAAAAAAGTTCAAG
>JAIDXA010000042.1 GCA_029058705.1 Paramuribaculum sp.
ATATCGGCGCGGTCCTCATCAGATACATCACAGCCAGCCCCATACAGACTGACAGCGACAGAAGTATCCATGGCCAGCGCTTTAATGTGGTGAATATTATATCGGAAATCTTAATCTGATTCACTGATTCCTTTTTCCCGTCGATTTTTTCTTCTGACATAGCGACCTGATTGATTACTTAAATATGAGAACAGAGATAGTTGTTATGAATGAAGCCACAGAAAGCCAGAATGAAGGCGTAAGCACGGTGTTTGCATTATTTGTGGCCGTACGCTTTTTATAATTGTTCGGTTCGACATAGATAATGTCGTTCTGCCGAAGATAATAGGCGGGCGACTGCATCAGCTCGGCAGTGTTTGTCAGGTCTAGGCGATAGGCTATTTCCTTGCCGCCTTCCTCACGCACCACAAGAACATTCTTTCGGTCGCCGGTGATCGTAAGGTCTCCGGCCTTGCTCAACGCCTGCAATATGTTCAGGTTGTCACGGTCTATCGTATATTCTCCCGGTGTGGCGACGTCGCCAAGAACAGCGATTGTGGCGTTCATGAATTCAACCGTTACGATAGCGTCCTTCAGCAATCCCCGCCCGATAATTTCACCTTCGATCATTGTTGCCATCTGCTGGCGGGTGAGCCCCTCCACTTTAATACGGCCGAGCTGCGGAAAATTGATCTCGCCGTTCGGGCCGACAACATACGAAGAGGTCATCGTATTGCTTGAAGAGGCACCAGCCTGACCGATCTGCCGTTGCGAAACCATCAGATGGAAAATATTGGCCAGCTCGGCATCTTTCGATGAAACACATATCGAAAGACGGTCGTCAGGCTGGACAGTCAGTCTGGAATCAACTCTGACAGCCTGAGTGTCTCCGTTTTCAAATCCTTGCATGTAGGTTATGTCTTTAGGTGTCGTACACGATGTGGCGAACAGACATGCGACCGCGCCGGCAAAGAGGAACTTACGGAGTGTTATCATATTATGCTTCAGATTCATTATTTAATGGCAATGGTTGTTATTTGACAATTTTTATATATTCAGGATTGACCTCGACTGCAACCGAAATAATTCCTGGCAGCTGGAGGATAATACGCTTCTTCCTGACACCCTTGACAGCAAGAAGATGACCGACATAGCCATGAAGAGCTCCACCGACCACCTCGACCTTTTTGCCGATCATCGATGGCTGAATTTCCTCTGGACCATAATAAACAGGCTCTTCAATCGAACCCACAGCCGCCATGAATCGCTCCATTTCAAGAACAGGCACCTCCATAACCGAACCGCGAGGCGCACCTTTCTGAAAACGATACTGAAGAGTCCTGACTTCCTCGACCACCGGATCAAGTTCTTCCCGCGAGCTATTGACAAACAGCAGATCACGAATGACCGGTTCAAGGACTTTTTCATTCCTGCCGCCACGTTTGCTCAAACGCCACCGCATGGGCGTAAACACCTTATAGCCCATATCCCTAAGCATTTTGTAAGCTGGCAGTTTCGCATTTGACCGCTTCAGATCGCGCATAACGAACCAGTGACAGCAATCTGTCCTGATTGCCTCCGGTCGCATAGTCATATCGGTTTGTGTGTTCATGTCAGCCATGCATGGATGGTAATTGTGAGTTCATAATTCTGCAGCGCTATAGTTTAATCATCGACTCATCCCATAGGCTTGACAGAGAATAAAACAGGTCAGACGGTCAGAAATATGAACCGCACGAATTCCCCAAAGGAGGTTCAACCAAACCATTGACGGTTTCGGAAAAATCCCATAGGAAAAACAGTTCTGCAAAA
>JAIDXA010000043.1 GCA_029058705.1 Paramuribaculum sp.
ATATGCTATTGACTAATTTTTTTGCAAAAGTAATAAAAAAATTTATCCCTGACGCTGTTTGTACTTGGGATTTTTTTTGTTAATTACATAAAGACGACCTTTGCGACGAACGATTTTGCTGTCGGGGGTACGTTTTTTTACTGAGGCTCTTACTTTCATTTTATTTATTTTTATCGATTTTATTTATTTGTAACGGAAGGCGATACGTCCTTTTGACAGGTCGTAGGGCGACATTTCAACACGAACCTTGTCGCCTGGAAGAATCTTGATATAATGCATTCGCATTTTTCCGGAAATATGAGCCGTGATTTCATGCCCGTTTTCCAGCTCGACGCGAAACATTGCGTTGGATAGTGCTTCTACGATTACTCCGTCTTGTTCGATTGCAGCTTGTTTTGCCATAAAGCAGTTTTGTCGTTAAATAAATCTGTCTTTCAACACTTCGGCAACAGGATCAAAAGATGTCAGGATCTGCGGTTTTCCATCGACAACAGCCACAGTGTGTTCGTAGTGAGCAGATGGCTTTCGGTCGCGGGTACGGCAGGTCCAGCCGTCGCGTTCGATTATTATGTTTTTGCTTCCGAGATTGACCATTGGTTCTATCGCGAGACACATTCCGCTGCGGATCAGAGGGCCTGTGCCACGACGCCCGAAATTAGGGACTTCAGGCGCTTCATGCATTTTGCGCCCGATTCCATGTCCACACATTTCGCGGACAATTCCATAGCGTTGACGCTCGCAGTGTGACTGAACGGCGTTGGCGATATCTCCGATCCGGTTTCCTTCGCGACACGCATCAATCCCTTTGTAGAGGGCCTCCTTTGTCGTCACACAAAGCTGCATGACATCTTCGGGGACGTCTCCGACAGGAAACGTATAGCACATGTCGCCACAAAAACCGTCGAGTTCGACCACAAGATCGATTCCGATGATGTCGCCGGATCGCAGTACATAACCCGAAGGGAAACCGTGGACAACAACTTCGTTGACCTCACAACATATAGCGCCGGGAAAACCTTCGTAGCCGAGACATGAGGGAATTCCGCCATTGTCAGCTATGAACTCGCGGGCCACTGTGTCAAGTTTACGGGTTGTCACGCCCTCAGTCACATACTTGGCGATTTCGCCAAGTGTGCGACTGGTGAGCGCGCAAGCGTTGCGCATTTTTTCGATTTCTTCAGGTGTCTTAAGATAGATCATTAAAAATGCAATTACTTAAGCGAAGGATTAGTAAGCGCTTCCGGTGGTGCGTCCTTTGATTTTGCCACCCTGCATCAGACCGTCGTAATGGTGCATCATGAGATGGCTTTCGATCTGCTGAAGGGTATCAAGTACCACACCGACAAGAATCAATAATGATGTTCCGCCGAAGAACTGTGCGAAGTTCTGGCTGATTCCGAAGAATCTTGCGAAAGCGGGGAGAATAGCTACGATACCAAGGAAGAGTGAACCGGGAAGAGTAATTCTTGACATGATCGAGTCAAGATACTCCGCGGTTTTCTTGCCGGGTTTAACTCCGGGAATGAAACCGTTGTTACGTTTCATGTCCTCTGCCATCTGTGTGGGACGCACTGTCACTGCCGTATAGAAGTAAGTGAAAGCGACAATCATCACAAAATAGATGGCATTGTACCAAAAGCCATTTATGTCAGACAATGCCGCAAAGAAACCGCTCGTACCGGATTCGCTGCCGAATCCCGAAAGGGTGATGGGAACGAACATGATTGCCTGAGCGAAGATAATCGGCATTACGCCGGCGGCATTTACTTTCAAGGGGATATACTGACGTGCACCTCCATACTGACGATTGCCGACAATACGTTTTGCGTACTGCACGGGGACTTTTCGCGTACCCTGCACAAGGAGAACAGCTCCTACAGTCACTGCAAACAGGAGAACGAGCTCAACAAGGAACATTACAAGTCCGCCCTGTGAACCTGTTTCGCCTGGAAGACGGCTTACGAATTCATAGAACAATGCTTCAGGGAGTCGGGCAATGATACCGATCAGGATTATGAAAGATATACCGTTGCCGATTCCGCGGTCAGTTATACGCTCGCCAAGCCACATGATGAACATTGAGCCTGCGGCGAGGATGACAGTGAGATAAATCAGTGTCCAGACACCCATCGAAGCGGCCTGACCTGCCTGTGCAACCTGAAAACGTAGGTTGAGAAGGTAGGCAGGTCCCTGAAGGATAAGAATGAATACGGTCAGGTAACGGGTGTACTGGTTGAGTTTCTGGCGTCCGCTCTCGCCCTCGCGTTGCATTTTCTGGAACGAAGGAAGCACCATGCCCAGCAGCTGAATCACAATCGACGCAGTGATGTAGGGCATGATACCGAGGGCGAAGATTGAAGCCTGCGAGAACGCACCTCCCGAGAACATGTCCAAGAGCTGCATCAGACCGCTCTTGTTAGTGAAGCTCGAAAGTGCCTTGATATCCTCGATGCTGATACCGGGAAGGACGACATAACATCCCAAACGGTAGATCAGCACCAGGAGGAGCGTTATCAAGATGCGTTTGCGCAGCTCTTCAATGGTCCAAATGTTTCTTATGGTTTGAACGAATCTCATTGTAGTCTATCAGATTTTAGAGATTGAACCACCGGCTTCGACAATAGCCTTTTCAGCAGCCTTGGAGAAAGCGTTTGCCTCCACTGCAAGGGCGCGGCTGATTGTTCCGTTGGCGAGGATCTTTACAAGCTGACGCTTGTTGATGAGACCGGCAGACCGGAGGTCGGCGAGGGTCACAGACTGGAGGTTTCCTGCTTCAGCAAGTGTGCTGATAGTGTCGAGGTTGATGGCCTTGTATTCAACACGGTTGATGTTTTTGAAGCCATATTTGGGGACACGGCGCTGAAGGGGCATCTGACCACCTTCGAAACCTACTTTATGTTTGTAACCGGAACGCGATTTTGCACCTTTATGACCGCGGGTTGATGTTCCGCCTTTGCCTGAACCGGGACCACGGCCGATTCTGGTTTTGCGGGTAACCGAGCCGACAGCGGGGCGTAAGTTATTTAATTCCATATTTGATGTTTTTTATCAGGTTTAGAAAAAATGAATGAGTTTGACTACCCTTGGCGAATTGGTTATGCCTGTGTCACTTTCACAAGGTGATGGACTTTCTTGACCATACCCATGACAGAGGGAGTGTCCTCTTTAACGACAGAGTGATTCATTTTTTTCAAGCCGAGCGCATCGAGAGTGCGCTTCTGGACTGCAGGACAGTTTATGCGGCTTTTGATTTGAGTTATTTTGATCTGTGCCATTTTAGCGATATATTAGCCGTTAAACACTTTTTCTACGGAGATACCACGGTTCTGTGCAACCTGTGCGGGCGAACGCATTTCATCAAGGGCTGCAATTGTAGCCTTGACGAGGTTGTGGGGGTTGGATGAACCTTTGGATTTAGCAAGCACGTCGGTGATACCAACGCTCTCGAGAACGGCACGCATCGCACCACCGGCCTTCACACCGGTACCATGAGAGGCAGGCTTGAGAATGACGCGCGAGCCACCGAATTTGGCAATCTGTTCATGAGGAATTGTTCCTTTGTGAACGGGTACGCGGATGAGGTTTTTCTTAGCTGCTTCAACGCCTTTCGAGATGGCAGCTGTCACTTCATTAGCTTTTCCGAGGCCCCAGCCTACAATTCCGTCTTCATTACCAACAACTACGATTGCAGCGAAGGTAAATGTGCGACCACCTTTTGTCACTTTAGTAACGCGGTTGATGGCCACGAGGCGGTCTTTCAACTCTAAGTCGTTGGTAGATTTAACTTTGTTATTTCTTTTTGCCATGATCATTAAAATTTAAGTCCGCCATTGCGAGCGGCGTCAGCCAATGATTTAACACGTCCGTGGAACAGATATCCGTTGCGGTCGAAGACTACTTCAGTAATTCCTGCTTCGAGGGCTTTTTTAGCGATAGCTTCACCTACTTTAGCGGCGATCTCGCTCTTGGTACCTTCTTCAATACCTTTTGATGAGGCAGCGGCAAGAGTTTTGCCCTGAAGGTCATCGACGAGCTGGACGTAGATCTGTTTGTTTGAACGGAAAACGGTCATACGCGGACGCTCAGCAGTACCTGAGATCTTACCGCGGATGCGCGCTTTGATTTTGTTTCTTCTTTCTATCTTGGAGATCATAATTCTAAGGGATTAAAAATTATTTAGCACTTGCCGATTTACCAGACTTGCGGCGGATAACTTCGCCAACAAACTTGATACCTTTGCCCTTGTAGGGTTCGGGCTTGCGAAGCGAGCGGATCTTTGCGCACACCTGACCGAGAAGCTGCTTGTCGTCGCTTTCGAGGATGATGAGCGGGTTTTTGTTACGTTCGCTTTTAGTTTCAACCTTGATCTCCGGGGGGAGTTTGATATATATTGCGTGAGAGAAACCGAGAGAGAGCTCGAGGACCTGTCCGGTTGACTGAGCGCGGTAACCCACGCCGACTAATTCCATTTCTTTGCGATAACCGGTTGAGACGCCAACAACCATATTGTGGATGAGCGCACGATAGAGACCGTGCTGAGCTCTGTGCTCACGGTTGTCTGAGGGACGTGTCACGATTACTTCATTGCCTTCGACCTTTACGTCGAGATCGGGGTTGAATTTCTGGGTGAGGGTACCTTTGGGACCTTTCACAGTCACTTCGTCGCCGTTAACAGTGACGGTAACGCCGGCGGGAATTTCAATGGGAGCTTTACCTATTCTTGACATAACTTAGTTCTCGTTAAAATTAATAGATGTAACAGAGTACTTCGCCACCGATTTTCTTTTCACGGGCGGCTTTGTTAGTCATCACACCCTGGGAAGTCGACAGGATTGCGATACCCATTCCGTTCAACACTCGCGGCATATCTTTGTAGCCGGTATACTGGCGAAGACCCGGACGCGACACACGTTTGAGAGCTTTGATGGCGTTAACGTGATCAACGGGGTCATACTTAAGGGCAATCTTGATGATGCCCGATGGAGTTTCACCTTCTACAAACTTGTAGTTAAGAATGTAGCCTTGTTCAAAAAGAATCTTCGTGATTTCTTTTTTCAAGTTCGAGGCGGGGATCTCCACCACACGGTGGTTGGCTTTGATCGCGTTCCTCAATCTTGTCAGATAATCTGCTATAGGATCTGTCATTTTGAAAATTGTTTTAAATTGATTCGGTTTTTCCGAACAATATTTAATACTCTCTGCAGCGTGGCCCCCTTTTTCGGGGGGCTATAGGCTGCGAATTGTTTTGTTTTTGAGTTTATAGGTCTATGCTTTGCAGCGGGGCATTTTACCAGCTTGCTTTCTTGACTCCCGGAATAAGTCCTGCAGAAGCCATTTCACGGAACTGGATGCGGGAGAGCCCAAACTGACGCATGTAACCTTTGGGACGGCCGGTAATGCTGCAGCGGTTGTGGAGACGCACGCTTGAGGCATTCTTGGGCAGAAGCTGAAGGGCTTCATAGTCGCCGGCTGCCTTGAGGGCTGCTTTCTTGGCTGCATATTTTGCAACCAGTTTGGCACGCTTTACCTCGCGGGCTTTCATTGATTCTTTTGCCATAGGAACAAATATTGTTGCTGTCTATTATACACATATCCGAGCCCACGAGA
>JAIDXA010000044.1:0-7564 GCA_029058705.1 Paramuribaculum sp.
GCGAAAGTCTCTAATGGCTTGCAAAATTAACCATTATTGCTGTAATTGACAAATATTTATCGGCGAATTTTAAGGTTTGAAGATAAAATCGGGAATGCAGGTTTGCTTGGCTATCGAAGCCTCTCGATTCCCGATTTTTTCAACTATGCTCCATCAGTCGGCGAATTCAACGAGAGGAGCGTCTGTGCCGACTACATCATCGGTTTTGACAAATACCCGTTTGATAACTGCATCTTTGGGCGATTCAACGTCGTTTTCCATTTTCATTGCTTCATAAACAAGCAGAACCTGTCCTTCTTTCACCTTGTCTCCGGCCTTTACATTGACCTCGATGACGCGGCCTCCCATTGGAGCGGAGAGGACCTCGCCTGTAATCGGTTCTTCAGGTTCTTTTTGAGCTTCTTCTTTGGCTTTTTGTGCAGCTGCTTCTTTTGCCTGAGCATCCTGCCGTGCATTGAATTCTTCGGTGCGGCGACGGCGCAGGAATCCATTGGCTACAGACGGGAGGAGTTGAAGCAGGAGGTATTCTTCGTCGTTTGATGCAAGATTTACGCCACCAAGGTCGGCAACAACCGGATTTTCGGGCTGGCGGTAGGAGTTTACATCGTAGGGGTGTTCGGTTGCATCGCCGGTTATCTGTTCGCGGAATGCGGGATCAACCGGAACAGGGGTGTGGCCGTATTCACCTTTGACGAGTGAGATGAACTGGTTCGAAGCGTTAGAGTAGTCCGGATTGCCTTTTTTGCGGTCCATTGCAAGGCTGACGGCCTGACTTCCTACGATCTGGCTTGTGGGGGTTACAAGTGGAACAAGACCTGCGTCGCGACGAACTTTCGGGATAAGGCGCATGGCATCGTCAAGAAGGTCTGACGCGCCGAGCGTCTTGAGCTGGGCAACCATGTTGGAGTACATACCGCCCGGGACTTCTGCATCCTTGACAAGTTCATTGGGTTTGGGGAACTGGAAGTAGGCTTCTATAGTGTGGCATGCTGCGAGAAGACCTTCTTCGTCGTTGGCTTTCGCGCAGGCGATAGCTTTGTCGAATTCGGCTGATATGTTTGCGGGCAGCGTGTCTGTAAGCGGATTGAATGCCAACGGCATGCGTTCAGCAAGGTCGAATTGCTTAAGTTCCTTTCGAGCCGACAGTAGTTCGTCGCGGATTGCGCCGACGGCTTCCATGTTGACATCGACTTCAATGCCCAGACGGTCTGCGAAGATGTAGATGAGTTCAAGAGCAGGGGCTGCTGAACCGCCGCCGAACCACCAGATGTTGGTGTCGAGAATGTCGACTCCGTGAATCAAGGCCATCACTGATGAGGCAAGGCCATAGCCCGGGGTGCAATGGGTGTGGAAGTCGACAGGGACAGACAGGTTGGCTTTCAGTTTTGAAATGATGGAGGCGGCACGCAGGGGGTTGACCAGTCCGGCCATATCTTTGAGCGTGATTATTTTAGCTCCAAGTCGCTCCATTTCCATGGCTTTTTCCACGAAGTATTCGTCAGTGAAGATTTTTTCAGGAGCTGCCGGTTTTGATCCGAAGAGACTCTTGAGGCGGCCTGCAAAACCAGATGGCTTGGCCGGTTCTTCTTCCTTGGGATCGACGGTGTAGCATACTGCTCCGTCGGCTATACCTCCAAGGGAGTTGATCATTTTGATTGAATCCTTGACATTGTCGATGTCATTGAGTGCGTCGAAGATACGCATGACGTTGAGTCCGTTTTTGATGGCTTCTTTATAGAAGCCTTCGAGAACGCTGTTTGGGTATGGAACATAGCCGAACAGGTTGCGGCCACGAGAAAGCGCGGAGAGCAATGATTTGCCTTTCATTGCCTCACTTGCTTTGCGGAGTCGATTCCAGGGGGATTCGTCAAGGTAGCGCATTACGGAGTCGGGTACAGCACCACCCCATACTTCCATTATATAGAAGCCGGCGTTCTCATATAGCGGGAGAAGCCGGTCGATAGTTGATTGGCTCATGCGTGTTGCAAACAGTGACTGCTGTCCGTCACGCATCGTAAGGTCTCTGATTTTTAGTTTGCGGGGTTCCATTCAATATGATTTTTGAAGATATAATGTTGGAATTTCGTTATGTTGCAGAAGTTGTAGTTTCGATGAAAAAACTTTCGTGTTCTGAGTTAATGGAGTTCTATAATATAACAATGGTGCAAATTTACAATAATTTGCACCATTATGGAAATATTTCCGTAATTTTCTGATGTTATTTCTTCTCAGGTTCGTCTAATGCAAGGGGATATCCGGCCGTCATGTCGGATATTGCCGCTGTGATGACGTCGGAAACATCGTCGGTATAGACAAACTCGAGCCCGTCGATATAGGCTGATTCAATCTCCTCGATGTTTTTCCGGTTGCGCGATGAAAGAATGATTGTAGTTATGCCGGCGCGTTTGGCGGCAAGGATTTTTTCTTTAATGCCTCCTACAGGCAACACCTTGCCACGCAGAGTTATCTCGCCGGTCATGGCTATGCCTGGGTTGAGCTTGCGGCGTGTCATGGCCGAAACTATTGATGTGACCATCGTGATTCCCGCTGAGGGCCCGTCTTTTGGAATGGCGCCTTCGGGCACATGTATGTGAAGGCTGTATTGTTCAAAAATGCGGTTGTCGATTCCAAGTTCGGCAGCATGGGCGTGGACATATTCAAGGGCTATCTGTGCCGATTCCTTCATGACGTCTCCGAGGTTTCCGGTGAGAGTGAGGCGGGGAGCTTTTGACCGTGAAAGTGATGATTCGACATAAAGTATCTCTCCGCCGACAGATGTCCATGCCAAGCCGGTGACAACGCCTGGATAGTCGTTGCCTTCATACATGTCGCGGGTGTACGTTTCGACCCCGAGCGCCTGTCTGACGGTTTCGTATGATATTGTACGCCTGAATTTGTTCTTGCTCATTTTTCTCACCAGGCTATGGCGCACGATTTTGGCGAGGCTTTTCTCAAGTTGTCTGACTCCGCTTTCAGAAGTGTAGCCTTCAATGACGTGTCTTATGATATCGTCAGTGAATTTCAGGCCTTTTGCGGTGAATCCGTGTTTGTCAAGAAGGCGTGGAATCAGATGACGTCTGGCGATTTCGATTTTCTCTTCAATCAGATAGCCGGAAATGTCAATGATCTCCATGCGGTCGAGCAGGGGGCGGGAGAGGGTCGAAAGGGTGTTTGCGGTCGCGATGAAGAGAATCTTGGACAGATCATAGTCGACATCGACATAATTGTCGTGGAAGTGGCAGTTCTGTTCTGGGTCAAGCACTTCAAGAAGAGCTGCTTCCGGGTTTGTGCGTTTGTCCGATGCGATCTTGTCGATCTCGTCGAGCAGCAATACCGGATTTGAGGTCTCGGCGCGACGCAGAGCTTCGATGATCCTGCCCGGCATCGCTCCGATAAATGTCCGCCGGTGTCCGCGGATTTCAGCTTCGTCGTGGACTCCTCCGAGCGACACGCGCTGGTATGCCCGTCCGAGAGCGGAGGCGATCGAGCGTCCCAACGAAGTCTTGCCGACTCCCGGGGGGCCGACAAGGCAGATGATCGGATTGTTGCCGTCGGGACGGCTGAGCATCACGGCTATCTGTTCGATTATTCGATCTTTGACTTTCCGCAGTCCGAAATGGTCTCCGTCGAGAATTTTAGTCGCTTTTTCGAAGTCTGTCTCAGTCGGGGAATATTTGCCCCATGGCAGCGATAACAATAGATCAAGATATGAATATTGTACGGCATAGTCGGGCGACTGGGGGTTGTAGCGAGTCAGTTTCTGAAGTTCGCGCTCGAATATTTTCTGGATCTCTTCGCTAAGATCCAGCTCTTTTGCGCGCTCCTGAAAGTGGGTCACGTCATCATCATTGTCGCCGTAGATTTCCTGACGGATGGTTTCCATCTGTTGTTGGAGGTAGGCCTGACGTTGGCCTTCTGTCATATTCGCCCGTGTGCGCTCGTTGATTTCCTCACGTATAGACAACAGTATTTCCTGTTCTTTCAGGTGCTTGAGAAGGGTCTGCCCACGCATTGTCGTTGATGACTGCTTGAGCATGGCGATTTTTGTATGAGGGGCAAACGGAATATGGGTTGCCACCATATTTATGATAAGAGCAGGATCATTTATATTCTCGAGACTGACCGAAAGTTCCTGAGCCGCTCCTTCGGCACTTCTGAATAGCGACAGTGCGCTCTGTTTTACCAGATCGCCTGTAATATTGAGTTTGGCCACATCCTCATCGGGCTCGGCTTGCAGAATCTGCGCGCAGACAGAATCGGGGGTGACGCCGGCCTTTGAAGCATAGACACGCTCTCCGGAATGAAGAATGGCCGTGTGGTTGCCGTCAGGCAGCTCTAAGACTTTTATGACATGTGCAATTACACCTGTGTTGTGGATGTCGGCGGGCAGATGTGGCTTTTCTGTCTGAGGGTTGAGCTGACAGAAAACGCCGATCACACTATGGTTTTTTTCTGCCTCACGGGCAATCTTAAGCGAGGATTCGCGTCCGAGTACAATGGGGAACGTAACATCGGGAAACATTACGAAATCCCTGGTGGGAAGAACTTTGAGGTTTTCGGGGTCAAAATCCCAGTTCTGAGGACGTGATTCGCTTATGTCAATGTGTCCGAGTGACACGATAGGTTTTTCTTTCATTCTTTTGTTACACGCGGTTATAAATAGGCATGAATCCTGTGGAAGGTAAAGATTAGTATGCAGAAAATCTGTTGTCGGTGTATAGAACCCGGATTCCAGGCGGAAGCCAATGCCTGTCTGTTGTTTTTCTGCAAAAACGATGCCAAAGTTACGAATTTATACTTAAACAGCCAATGTCCCGAATTGCCATTGTTGTTTGTTTCCGGTATGCATATATGTGAAAAGTAGCATTTTCCACCATAGAACGATTGTGTTGCGTCAGGTGTGGCGCTAAAAAACAATGTTTTACAACATATGAAATAATTGTGGCTGATTGGAAATAAATTGCTATTTTGCGGTCGATTTCCGATGTCGAGATAGGTCGGGAATCGCAACGAACTCTAAATATTCACTTGTAAATATTTGATAGCATGAAAGTTTATCAAACCAACGAGATTAAAAACATTGCCCTGCTTGGAAGCAAGGGATCCGGTAAAACCACACTCGCCGAAGCTATGCTTTTCGAGTGTGGAGTTATAAAACGGCGTGGCACTGTCGAAGCTAAGAATACGGTCAGTGACTATTTCCCTGTGGAAAAAGAATATGGCTATTCTGTCTTTTCAACTGTTTTCTATGCGGAATTCCTTAATAAGAAATTAAATGTCATTGATTGCCCTGGCGGTGATGACTTTGTCGGCAGTGCAATTACGGCTCTTAATGTGACAGATACAGCTGTGATTGTCATCAACTCCCAGTATGGGGTTGAAGTCGGCACCCACAATATGTTCCGCACGGTGAGCAAGGTGAAAAAGCCTGTTATATTTGCCTTGAATCAGCTCGACGGAGAGAAAGCGGATTTTGAGAACGTGGTCGAGCAGATGAAAGAGGTTTACGGGAACAAGATAGTGCTTGTGCAGTATCCTCTTGCAACCGGGGCCGGATTCAATTCTATGATCGATGTGCTTCTGATGAAGAAATATTCATGGGGGCCCGAGGGCGGTGTGCCTACTATAGAGGAAATTCCGGCTG
Organism: Paramuribaculum sp.; assembly: GCA_029058705.1. Taxonomy (GTDB): domain Bacteria; phylum Bacteroidota; class Bacteroidia; order Bacteroidales; family Muribaculaceae; genus Paramuribaculum. The sequence goes on from JAIDXA010000044.1 coordinate 5,645, forward strand.
AAGAGATGGCGCGTGCGCAGGAACTTCATCAGGCTCTCGTTGAAGCTGCCGCTGAAAACGATGAGACTCTTATGGAGAAATTCTTCGACCAGGGGCATCTGACCGAGGATGAAATGCGCGAGGGAATCCGCAAGGGATTGGTTGACCGCTCGCTTTATCCGGTTTTCTGTGTAAGTGCGGAAAAGGATATGGGCGTGCGTAGAATGATGGAATTCCTTGGTAATGTTGTTCCGTTTGTTGAAGAAATGCCGGCGCCGACCGATGTAGAGGGACGCGAAGTAAAACCCGACAGCGATGGACCTCTCTCGCTGTTTATGTTCAAAACCACAGTCGAACCCCATATCGGTGAAGTCAGCTATTTCAAGGTGATGTCGGGAACGCTGACGCCTGGAGTGGATCTTGATAATGTCAGTCGCGAATCAAAAGAACGTATCGCGCAGCTCTATTGCGTGTGTGGACAGATAAAAACCCCGGTTGATAAACTTTGTGCCGGAGACATAGGTGCTACCGTCAAGCTGAAAGATGCGCGCACCGGCAACACTCTCGATGCAAAAGGCTGTGACTATCGTTTTGATTTTGTAAAATATCCCGCACCTAAATATCAGCGGGCAATACGGCCGGTGACGGAAAGCGATGCTGAGAAGCTTTCGGTGATACTGACGCGCATGCATGAGGAAGACCCCACATGGGAAGTCGAGCAGTCGAAAGAACTCAAACAGACAATTCTTTCCGGTCAGGGTGAATTCCATCTTAGAACACTCAAATGGCGCGTTGAAAACAACGACAAGTTGCCGATTGTGTTCGAAGAGCCAAAGATTCCCTATCGTGAGACAATAACCAAGGCGGCCCGCGCCGACTATCGTCATAAAAAACAATCGGGCGGAGCCGGTCAGTTCGGAGAGGTTCATCTCATTGTTGAGCCATATTATGAAGGGATGCCGGCTCCTGACAGCTACCGTTTCGGCAATCAGGAATTTAAAATGAATGTGCGTGACACTCAGGAAATCCCGCTTCAGTGGGGTGGAAAACTTGTTGTCTGCAACTGCATTGTCGGCGGTGCTATTGACGCGCGGTTCATCCCCGCAATTGTCAAGGGTCTTATGGATCGCATGGAGCAAGGCCCGTTGACCGGATCGTATGCCCGCGATGTCAGGGTCTGCATCTACGATGGTAAAATGCATCCGGTGGATTCAAATGAAATCTCCTTCCGTCTCGCTGGCCGTAATGCCTTCAGTGAAGCTTTCCGCAATGCGAATCCAAAAGTCCTCGAACCTGTCTATGATGTGGAAGTTATGGTGCCTGGCGATGTGATGGGCGATGTGATGAGTGATCTTCAGGGGCGTCGTGCTATTATAATGGGCATGTCGAGCGAAGATGGTTTCGAAAAGCTTTCGGCTAAGGTTCCGCTGAAGGAGATGTCAAGCTACTCTACGGCATTGAGCTCCATAACGGGTGGCCGCTCTTCGTTTACAATGAAATTCTCGTCCTACGAGCTGGTGCCTGGAGATGTTCAGGAAAAACTTCTGAAAGAATATGAAGAGAAGAATTCCGAAGAGTAAAAGAGATTCCGATTAATACTTTGTATAACTAACGCAATCTGAAATGAGGCCATATCAAGCTTTTTGATATGGCCTCATTTCGGATTGCGTTATGGTAATTTAATTTTACTTCCTGACCTTGCAATAGATCGGACGCGCCCTCAATAGTTATAGTGGCGGTATTCGCGGCAATCATACAACTTTCTGGAATCCTTGACAGTACGGCATGTCCAGTTGCCGCGTGAATCTATGCGGTAGTCGCTATAGAAAACCGTGAACTCTTCGCCACCGAAAAAACCATCCCTCGCCTTGCCGGCTATTTTTGTGGGAAATCCGTGTGTCCCATATGTGACCATGTACCATTCGGGGCACGAGTCATACA
>JAIDXA010000044.1:7574-7987 GCA_029058705.1 Paramuribaculum sp.
AGTCATACATGTCCAGACATATATCATCTGAAATGAATTCTTTAAACTTGAATTTGATCGGTTTGTCGCCCATCCAGGAAACTTCGTAGATGCCGGGTGGTAAAGTGATCGTCTTTGGACATCCTCCGTTTTCCTTGGGCCAGTGTGCTATGAGTTCATTCATGTCGCACACGCTATATTCATGTGTCATCTCGTCAAGTTCGCCTCTTTCATACAGCTGTGAAATGGAATGGTAGTCACGATAATCGACATTTTCCATCCGGTCGCAGTCGTCACATAGCGGTTCCACCCAGGAGGTGTATGATTTTGCCGGAGTTTTTATCTCCATGTAGCTATAGTGAAGTGACCCCAAAAAGTTGGACGGGTTATTAACTATCCGATTTGAGAAAGAGTTCGGTATTGTACCGGACTCT
>JAIDXA010000045.1 GCA_029058705.1 Paramuribaculum sp.
TAGTCGCAGGTCTGGTTGTTATTGTCGATCAGCTTCTGAAAGCCTACACCTATGATGTCAGCAAGCAGCTGTCGGTGTTTATCGGACTTATCATCACCAACTGCATTCTGATGGGACGTCTCGAAGCGTTTGCCATGGCCAACAGCCCATGGCCCTCATTTCTTGACGGAATAGGCAACGGAATCGGATATACGATCATTCTCGTAATCGTCGGTTTTTTCCGCGAGCTGCTCGGCAGCGGCACACTATTAGGCTATCAGGTAGTTCCGCAGTGGTGTTACGAACATGGCTACGTCAATAACGGTCTGATGATCCTCCCTCCGATGGCCCTCATAGTGGTTGCCTGCATCATTTGGGTTCACAGACTCTGCAACAAAGACCTTCAGGAAGATTGATTACGAACCACACACAGCAACAATAGAAAAAGATGGAAAATCTCAACCTGTTCATACGATCGATTTTTGTCGACAACATGATTTTTGCCTATTTTCTGGGCATGTGTTCGTTTCTGGCTGTATCCAAGAACGTCAAGACCGCGCTTGGACTCGGAATTGCCGTCACATTCATGCTTGTCGTAACGCTTCCGATCAACTATCTGCTCAATACATATGTGCTCTCTGCCGGCGCTCTGACGTGGCTCGGCCCCGAATATGCAGACGTAGATCTGAGCTTTCTCTCCCTGATCATGTTTATCGCCGTCATCGCCTCGATGACCCAGCTCGTCGAGATGGCCGTCGAGAAATTCTCGCCATCGCTCTACGCCTCGCTTGGAATCTTCCTGCCGTTGATCGCGGTGAACTGCGCAATTCTTGGCGGCTCGCTTTTCATGCAGCAGCGCGAATTCTCAAGCATCGGCACTGCAATATGCGCCGGTGGCGGATGGGGGCTCGGATGGCTGCTCGCCATCACAGCCATCGCTGCGATCCGCGAACGTCTCGCGACCTACTCCAATATTCCTAAACCGCTTCGCGGAATCGGCATCACGTTTATCCTTACAGCCCTGATGGGAATCGCGTTCATGAGTTTCCTCGGGATTAAGCTTTGATAGAAAAAAATGACTATGAAATTACTGACTATCATATTGTCGCAGACGTCTCTCACAATCGTGTCGGGCGTCGGCATATTCCTGTTGATTACCCTGCTGCTGGTTGCCGTATTGCTGACGGCCAAACATTTCCTCGTCCACTCAGGGAAGGTCAATATCACAATCAACAACGACACCACCATTGAGACGGATTCTGGAAAATCCCTGCTGTCGACAATGGCGGACAATAACGTATTCCTCCCGTCGGCCTGCGGCGGCAAGGGCAGCTGCGGCCAGTGTAAGGTTCAGGTGCTCGAGGGCGGCGGCAACATACTGCCTACCGAAACGGTCCATTTCACCCGCAAAGAGATGAAAGACAACTGGCGTCTTGCCTGTCAGGTCAAGGTGAAGGAGGATATGAAGCTCGCCGTTCCGGCATCGGTTCTCGATGTCAAGGAGTGGGAATGTACGGTTGTGTCGAACAAGAATGTCGCCACCTTCATCAAGGAATTCATTGTGGCCCTGCCGGAAGGCGCACATATGGACTTCATACCCGGCTCATATGCACAGATCAAGATTCCGCCATATGAAATGGACTATGACAAGGATATAGACAAGGATTCGATCGGGGCAGAATATCTTCCGGCATGGGAGAAATTCGGACTGTTCGGTCTGAAATGCCGCAACGAAGAGGCTACGGTCCGCGCCTATTCAATGGCCAACTATCCGGCTGAGGGCGACCGCTTCATGCTTACGGTCAGAATTGCCACTCCGCCGTTCAAACCGAAACCCGAAGTCGGATTCATGGATGTCATGCCCGGTATAGCATCAAGCTATATATTCACACTGAAACCTGGCGACAAGGTGCTGATGAGCGGCCCCTACGGAGACTTCCACCCGATTTTCGATTCGAAGAAAGAGATGATGTGGATCGGCGGTGGCGCCGGCATGGCTCCGCTGCGCGCCCAGATCATGCACATGACAAAAACGCTCAACACCCGCGACCGCGAAATGCATTATTTCTATGGCGCCCGCGCGCTTAACGAGGTGTTTTATCTCGACGATTTCCTGAATCTTGAAAAGGAATTCCCGAACTTCCATTTCCATCTTGCGCTCGACCGCCCCGATCCCGCAGCGGATGCGGCCGGTGTGAAATACACTCCGGGCTTCGTCCATCAGGTCATCTTGGAAACATATCTGAAGGATCACGAGAATCCGGAAGATATCGAATATTACATGTGCGGTCCCGGCCCGATGAGCAATGCTGTCAACAATATGCTCGACTCTCTGGGCGTCGATCCGGAAAACATCCACTACGACAACTTCGGAGGCTGATCGACTGGTGAGTCACTGACGATCAAGCACCACATTATTGAGGGTGTGTCATAACGGCTGAACCATTCTGACAGCACCCTCGCCATCCGGCAGAGAATAACTGACGCTGTGTCAAAATTCAGAATTTTGACACGGCGTCTTTTTTTATGCGCGGCTACCGTTTGTGGCCGAAGTGGATAAAACAAAATGTCAAAGGTCTCTTTGCCGTATTTGGTTCCGGAGAGAGAGTCCGGACCTTTGCGCGCATACGGCGGCGCTCATGAGAGAAAGGCTTGTCGGGGCGGAGAAATCGGCGGCGGGAGCGGCAACCGGCCGAGAGAGAGAAAGATCATGACCGGAAGCGGCTGAGTGACAGCGGCGGAAGCAGACTGTCGGGCGGATTCGTCAGGAGGCGATCCGAGATCGAGAACCGGAAGCCGCGCCTGCCGGACGAGGCGGGAGAAGTAGTTGACGCGGGTACGGGAGCGATATGTGCCACAGAGGATGAGCAGCGACTGGGGGCCGAGGTCGATGGCGGGAAGGATCGCACGCCAGTGTTGCTCGAGAGCGCGGCCACGATGGGGGAAACAGTCGCCATCGAGAATCAAAGCGAGTCTGAAGTTGAGACCGCGGCAGTGGTCGGGCGTCCGGGAGGAGACGAGGATCGGCTGCCACCGGGGATCGGGAAGAGCGGACAGTTTACGTTTGGGGAGAATGCGACTGATGTCGGCGCGACTACGGCCGACAACACAGAAGGAATCGCCGGGCTGCACGACAGCAGCGCGCCAGCGGATATAGTCGGCGAGCGTGGCACGGAGTATGTCGGTCGAGGCCGGATTGTTGGAGACGATCACGCGCTGTGGCTGACGGCGAGCGCGCTGCCTCTCGATGAATGCGACGACGCGTCGTGCGTGGGGGTGCAGACGATAGCCTGCCCAGCGTTCAAACTGGGCGGCGTAGTCGCGCGGAAAGAGAACCGGACGGAGCCGCTGAGGTGCAAATTGTCGGCGTGCAAACATGCCGCAAATATAACGCGAGAACGCCCGACCGGATGTCGAAATTCAAGAATTGAGGATGATCCGGTTTGCGGCGGAATGTAATGGCTGTTCAAGAGCCTCTAATATCCACTGACATACAAACAGAGTATAATTATTTAGTTAAAAATAATTAACTATTAGCGTCTTTTTGCAATAAAACTTGTGATGCGCATTCCAAGACATTATATTTGCAAAAGATAACCTTTTAACCAACCATTAAATCACCCCAATTACCATGAAGCATTCTCCCCTTCTGTTGCTGATGTTCATGATTTCAACAACAGCTCTTCCAGTCCTATCCGAAATTGTTATTACTCCCAACTCGGTCAGAGTCGATCCTGATGTTCCGGAGCCAAGACTACAAATTGCGATTGAACTTCCGGGAGGTTTTATCATGCGTCACCGTTCATGTCCTTGGGGTGAGTTTAAGATCCATCTTCCTGAACTTGCGGATACAGCCGAACA
>JAIDXA010000046.1 GCA_029058705.1 Paramuribaculum sp.
CAACCATAAAAGACCTCAATAAACCCACAAGAATGATTTATAGCATTTTTTTCGTAGTAAATTTAAACAGTTTCTTATTTTTCGTCAAGATCGACTTTGATGCAAAGCTCGTCAAGCTGAGAATCGTCTATTTCCGACGGAGCATCGATCATCATGTCGCGGCCTGCGTTGTTTTTCGGGAATGCTATCACGTCACGGATCGAATCCAGTCCGGCAAGAATCGAAACAAAACGGTCAAATCCGAATGCAAGTCCGCCATGAGGAGGCGCTCCGTATTTGAACGCATTCATCAGGAAGCCGAATTTATACCGCGCGTCTTCTTCCGTCAGGCCAAGCAAACGGAACATCTTATCCTGAAGTTCCGAATCGTGAATTCGGATCGAACCGCCACCAAGCTCATTTCCGTTGACAACCATATCATAGGCTGTTGCACGCACCTCGCCGGTATTGCTGTCAAGCATCCCGACATCATCCGGATTAGGCGCTGTAAACGGATGGTGCATCGCATAATAGCGCTGAGTTTCCTCGTCCCACTCGAAGAGAGGGAAATCAACAACCCACAGACAAGAGAAATCCTGCGGATTACGCAGTCCGAGCTGCGAACCCATTTCAAGTCGCAGCTCACACAGCTGCTTGCGCGTTTTCATTGTCTCGCCGGCAAGTATAAGCATAAGGTCGCCGGGCTTCGCATTGCCGCGTTCAAGCCAGCCCTTAAGCTGATCGTCGGTAAAGAACTTGCCGACAGAACTCTTGACCGAACTGTCCGGCTCGAGCTTAACCCACATCATTCCCTTGGCCCCGATCTGTGGACGTTTCACAAAATCCGTAAGTTTGTCAAGCTGCTTGCGGGTATATGAAGCACATCCCGGCGCCACGATCGCACCGACATAGGGAGCTTCGTCCATCACAGCGAAGCCACTGCCTTCGGTCATGTCCTTGAGCTCGACAAACTCCATTCCGAAACGGGTGTCAGGCTTGTCACTGCCGTAAAGACGCATCGCATCAGCCCACGTCATGCGCGGGAATGGATCGGTAAAATCGATATCCTTGACATACTTGAATATATGTTTGACAAGACCCTCGAACATCTGGAGAACATCCTCCTGATCAACAAACGACATCTCACAGTCGATCTGGGTGAACTCCGGCTGACGGTCTGCGCGCAAATCCTCGTCACGGAAACATTTCACAATCTGGAAATAGCGGTCAAAACCACTGACCATCAGAAGCTGCTTGAAGGTCTGCGGCGACTGGGGCAAAGCATAGAACTGCCCCGGATTCATGCGCGAAGGCACAACAAAGTCACGCGCACCCTCCGGAGTTGACTTGATAAGCACCGGAGTCTCGACCTCAAGAAAACCCTTCGAGTCAAGATAGCGCCGGATCTCAAACGCCATTCTGTGGCGGAGCTCAAGATTCTTCCTCACTGCCGGACGCCGCAAATCAAGATAGCGGTATTTCATTCTGAGATCATCGCCGCCATCTGTGTCATCCTCGATTGTGAACGGAGGAACATCGCTCTTGTTCAAAACATTGAGACCTGTAGCGATAATTTCTATATCACCAGTCGGAAGATTGGGATTCTTGCTTGAGCGCTCGGCAACCTCGCCTGTGACCTGAATGACATACTCACGTCCGAGTCTATTGGCCGCCTCAAACAACGACTGGTCATTTTCCGAATTGAAAACCAATTGTGTGATACCATAACGGTCGCGTAGGTCAACAAATGTCATACCGCCCATTTTGCGGCTACGCTGAACCCAGCCGGCAAGCGTCACTGTACGCCCGGCGTCACTGATACGGAGTTCTCCGCAAGTATTCGATCTATGCATAGATTGCTGTTGAAACGTTGTTTTTCTAAATTTTGCGGTAAAGTTACGCATTTTTCCTCATTCTGCACTCTCACCCCCTGCATTATTTATCCCACCACTCCCCGACATATGATTTTACCGCCATCAAAATGTATAATCATTCGCCACATTTGCAAATCTGAATAAAAACGTCTAATTTTGTTACATAATACATAAACAACCATTCAAGAAAACACAGACGTATGAAGAAATTCCTGCCGATAATCCTTGCTTCTTTAGCATGTGCCCCGGCAAACGCCGAAACTCCACTATGGATGCGCGATGTCAAAATATCCCCCGACGGACAGAAAATCGCCTTCACATATAAAGGCGACATATACTCCGTCAGCACCCGAGGCGGTACTGCAAACCGCCTGACAACCCGCAACTCCGTTGAAAGCGCCCCCATATGGTCGCCCGATGGCAAGAAAATTGCGTTTGCCAGCGACCGCAACGGCGGAAAAGACATCTTTATAATGTCGGCCGACGGAGGTCCGGCAACGCGACTGACATTCAACTCGGCAAATGAAAATCCGGAAGCGTTCACCCCCGACGGAAAACACGTCCTCTTTTCCGCCGCAATACAGGACCCCGCGTCAAGCGTGATGTTCCCCTCCGGACGGCTCGTCGAACTCTATAAGGTTCCGGCCGATGGTGGCCGACCGGTTCAGGTCCTCGCCACTCCCGCGCTGACACCATCCTTCCTGCCCGACGGTGAATCATTCATCTATGAAGACATCAAAGGCATGGAAGACCAGTTCAGAAAACACCACACATCTTCCGTGACACGCGACATCTGGCGCTTCGATGCCGCTACCCGGACCCACACAAACCTGACCTCACGCGAAGGAGAAGACCGCAATCCGGTTGTCAGCACAGACGGATCTACAGTCTATTTCCTCTCCGAACGCAACGGTGGATCGCAGAACGTCTTCTCGTTTCCGGTCGACAATCCAAAGAACGTCAGACAACTGACCGACCTGCCGACCCATCCCGTCAGATTCCTCTCGCAAGCTACCGACGGCACACTCGCATTCGGTTATAACGGTGAAATATACACAATGCGCCCCGGATCGAAACCGGAAAAAGTCAACATCGACATCCTTCTCGATGAAGAAAACTCCCCGACTCGACTCCGCGTCTCTTCAGCCAGCGAAGTCGCCGTTTCACCCGACGGGAAGCAGATCGCTTTCGTCTATCGCGGAGAAATATTCGTGACCGACTCAGAATATTCATCGACAAAACAGATCACCCATACCCCACAGACCGAATCCGACCTCATATGGGGCAAAAACTCCCGCGAGCTGTACTATACCTCCGCCCGCGACGGCAAATACAACATCTACATAGCCACAATTGGCCGGAAAGATGACCCGAACTTCTCAAACGCCACAATCATCAACGAAACACCAGTCTTCACTCCCGACGGACTGGACCGGACATGCCCCTCCATATCGCCCGACGGAAAGCAACTCGCTTTCATCATCGACAGAAACAAACTCGCCGTCATGGACCTTGCCACCAAGAACGTCCGAAATCTGACCGACGGCGAAACTGACCCATCCCGCTCCAAAGGATTCAAAGCCCTCTGGTCGCCCGACAGCCGGTGGATCGCCATAACATATCAGAACCCGCTCCACTACCCCTACGGCGACATCGCAATAATCAACGCCCGGACAGGAAAAATGACAAAAGTGACCGAAACAGGCTACTTCGATGAAAATCCCCGTTGGGCTCTCGACGGAAACGCACTGATATTCCTTTCCGAACGATACGGAATGAGAAACCACGCTTCATGGGGCTCAAACTACGACGTGATGATGGCCTTCACCAATCAGGACGCATACGACCGCTACCGTCTCAGCGAAGAAGACTATGCGATCCTGAAAGAAGTCGAGAAAAGCCAAGGCAAGAAACTGGCCAACGTAACCGTAACTCCCGACTCGAAAAACAAAAAAGGCAAAAACAGCAAAAAAGACTCAAAAAAAGCCGAGACTCAAGAATCCTCAAAACCCGCGATTGAAATCGAAACCGACGGATTCGAAGACCGAACCGTCCGTCTGACGCCAAACTCGTCGCTGATCAGCGATGCAATCGTATCCAAGGACGGAGAAAACCTCTATTACCTGTCGGAATTCGAAAACGGCTTTGACCTCTGGAAACTGAATCTCCGCAAACGCGAGCCAAAGATCGTCAGCAAACTCGGGGCATCCATGGCCGGCCTCGAAATGGACTCCGATGGAAACATCTACCTCATTGGCCCGTCAGGAGTGAAAAAACTCACAGTCGCCAACGACAAGATCAAATCCATCGCGATCAACACAACATTGGACGTCGACCGCGCAGCCGAACGCGACTACATGCTCGACTACGTCTACAACGAAGAGCGCGAACGATTCTACACCCCCGACATGAACGGTGTTGAATGGGACAGCCTCTATCAAAACTACAGACGATTCCTTCCCCACATCAACAACAACACCGACTACGCCCTGATGCTCAGCGAACTCCTCGGCGAACTGAACGTATCCCACACCGGCGGACGCTACCGCGCCCCCGGCGCCCAGTCGCCGACTGCCTCGCTCGGACTGTTATTCGACATGACCTACGGAGGGCCTGGCCTGAAAGTCAGCGAAATCGTCAAAAACGGACCGTTCGACAAAGCATCATCCGACATGACCTCCGGAGCCGTCATCAACAGCATCAACGGAACTCAACTCTCCGCCGACAGCGACCCCATGGCCCTGCTCAACAACACTCGAGGCAAGAAAACGCTTGTCGGATTCACAACCCCATCCGGAACTCAGGCCGAAGAGGTGGTTCTGCCTGTCAGCGCGGCAGCCATGAACGACCTTCTGTATCGCCGTTGGGTACGCCAGCGCGAACAGGAAGTCGACAGCCTTTCCGGAGGACGGCTCGGATACGTCCACATCGAATCCATGAGCGACGACTCTTTCCGCGAGATATATGCACGTCTGCTCGGAAAATACATCGGCAAAGAAGGAGTCGTAATCGACACCCGTTGGAACGGCGGCGGACGGCTCCACGAAGACATCGAAGTCCTGTTCAGCGGAAAAGCCTACATAACTCAGGATGTCCACGGAGTCCCGACAACCGACATGCCGTCGCGCCGATGGAACAAACCCAGCATTATGCTCATCTGCGAAGCCAACTACAGCAACGCTCACGGAACCCCTTGGGTCTATAAGCGTCTCGGCCTCGGAAAACTGGTCGGAATGCCCGTACCGGGCACCATGACTTCAGTCAACTGGGTGACAATGCAGGACCCCACCCTCATCTTCGGAATACCCGTCGTCGGCATGCGCACTCCCGAAGGACACTATCTTGAAAACTTCCAGCTCGAACCCGACGTAAAGGTCGCCAACAACCCGGCCGATGCCGTCAATGGAATCGACTCACAGCTTCGCGCCGCAGTCGAAGAGCTGCTAAAAGAAATCGACAGCAAAAAATAATGGTTAAATTAGGTGACATTGTCCGCTTCCTCAACTCTGTAGGAGGCGGACGCGTAACAAAAATAAAAGACAACCTCGCCTATGTCGAGGATGAAGATGGTTTTGAAACACCGGTACTCCTGCGCGAATGCGTAGTAGTCGGATCCGCACCCGCCAGACCGGCCACGGCCTCTGCACCCGCCGTCGCCCCAATCGTAGCGAAAGCCCCGGATCCGCAACCGCCGGCAGCACCAACCGCTGAGGAAACCCTTCCGATTGTCGAAACCCCCGAAGGCGAGAAAATCAACCTCACTCTCGCCTACGAGCCCCTCGACATAAAGAAACTCTCAGCCACGACATTCGACACATACCTGGTCAACGACTCAAACTATTTCCTTTACTTCGCCTACATGACTCGCGCACGCGAAAACGACAGATGGACAACTCGATATGCAGGCATTGTCGAGCCGAACATCCAGGTCTTTCTCGGCGAAACTCTTCGCGAAGACCTTCCGCAGATGGATCGCGTCGCAATCCAGTACATTGCTTTCAAACGCGACAGGGAGTTCTCTGCAAAACAGCCTGAATTCATCGAAATGCCGCTCGACACAACAAAGTTCGCCCGTCTCCACTGCTTCGCCCCGAACGTCTATTTCGACTCGCCTGTCATCGCGCTTGATGCCGTCTGCAACGACATCCCGCGCCACGAAACCCCAATCGACAGCCAACGGCTCTCACAGGCCATGAAAGAAAAGAAATCAGCCGACTTTCCCCGCAGGCGCGTTGTCAAAAAACGGACTAAAGCAGAACGCAAAGCCGGCGACACTATAGTCGTAGACCTCCACATCTCCGAACTCGTCGACAACACACGCGGGCTTTCCAATGCCGACATGTTGAATCTGCAGATCGACGAATTCAGCCGCATCATGGACGAAAACCTCAAAAAGAAAGGCCAGAAAATAGTCTTTATCCACGGCAAAGGCGAAGGTGTCCTCCGCAACGCGATTCTCAAGGAACTGAACCACCGCTACAAAGGCCATGACGTACAGGACGCGTCATTCCGCGAATATGGATTCGGAGCAACACAAGTGACAATCTGATGATTTTCTGTTTCTCAGCCTGCGGCAACACCGCCCTCGCAGCCTCACTCATCCGGAAAAGGCTGACCGATTCAGTAGTAAGAATCACATCGAACACGCCCGACGTGTTCGATGTGTCTGTTCATAAACGCATAATCTGGACATTCCCGATCTACTCATGGGGACTCCCGCGCCAGGTTGCAGACTTCATTTCGACCATCGAACTGACCGGCGCCGAAAACATCCCCCATTTCATGGTGGCCACCTGCGGCGACGACGCCGGACTGGCCCACCTGATCTGGAAAAAACTCATCCGCAGACGCGGCTGGCATCCCGCAAGCGCCCACACCGTCATAATGCCCAACACATATGTCTCCCTGCCTGGATTCGATGTCGACTCCCCGGTCGTAACAGCCCGGAAACTCGCCAAGGCTCCGGCACGGATCGACACAATAGCCCACGCCATCAAATGTGGCTCGACAATCGACGATGTCGTCAAAGGAAAAGCCGCGTGGATCAAAACCCGCATAATTTACCCTCTCTTCATGAAATTCATGACATCTCCCCGCCCGTTCAAAGCCTCTTCCACCTGCAACGGATGCGGACTCTGCTCCCGAACCTGTCCGGCCGCAAATATCGACATAGTAAACATGCGTCCCCGCTGGAACAACCGATGCACAATGTGCCTGTCATGCTATCACCATTGCCCCCGGAAAGCGATCAGCTACGGAAACGCAACAAAAAACAAAGGACGCTACATAGCGCCCGAATCATTTGCCGACCAACCGTAAGAGAGTGTTCACAACGACAAAACCACAGCATCTCCGTCTGCAACAGCCGCCGGTATGAAATCCTCACATGCCGGCGATCCCGCAATAATAAAATCTGCTCCGCCCCAACGCTCTGCCATTGTTTTCAACGCAAACGCAGCCGCATCCCCGTCATAGCCTCCTACCGGAATGAACAGACAGCCCGACCGTTGGGCAAAACTGCTTCCGCGACGATTGTCGACATCCGTAAACGCAACCCTGCAGCCTCCCTTCTGAAGCCGCTCTGCAATCGTCTCGATTCGCCCGTCAAACTCCGCGAAAATCAGAAACCTGACACCGCCGCCGGACTTAAGGCGCACCATCGTACGTCCACCACCGCCACGGCGGTAATCCTCCATCCGCTTTTCAAGATAATTGTCAGCCATGGCCATTCAGAGAGTGTTTGGATTTAAATCAAATTAAGACTGAGAGGATTTTTTGAGAGGATTCCGCGAGTTGAAGAAGGAGCATAGCGGGCTATGCGACTGATGAGACTT
>JAIDXA010000047.1 GCA_029058705.1 Paramuribaculum sp.
TTCCCTGATAAGATTGTCGATGACAAAGAGCGAATGGGCTTCGCGCATGTCGTCGGTTTCCGGTTTGAATGCCAGTCCCCATATGGCGATGCGTTTTCCGGACAGGACGCCGAGGTTGGTTTTGAGTTTGTTGAAAACAACCTGTTTCTGGAGGGCATTGACTTCTTCTACTGCCTCGATTATGTGCATTCGGTATCCGTTTGAGCGACCTGTCTGGGCAAGCGCTTTGACGTCTTTGGGGAAGCAGCTGCCTCCGTAGCCGCATCCGGGATACAGGAACTTGTTGCCTATGCGGGCATCAGATCCGATTCCTTTCCGGACCATATTGACGTCTGCACCAACAAGCTCGCATAGATTCGCAATGTCGTTCATGAACGAGATTCTGGTCGCGAGCATTGAATTAGCGGCATATTTTGTCATTTCTGCCGATGCTATGTCCATGAATATGACTCTGAAGTTGTTTAAGAGGAATGGCCGGTAGAGCCGTTCCATCACTTTTTGTGCGCGGGTGGAGTCGGTTCCGATGACGACGCGGTCAGGCGACATGAAGTCTTTTATGGCTGCACCTTCTTTGAGGAATTCGGGGTTTGACGCAATGTCGAAGTCGATGTCAAGATTCCTTTTTTCAAGTTCTTCTTCGATTACGCGCCTGACAATCCGTGATGTGCCGACCGGAACAGTGCTTTTGGTTACGAATATCGTGTAGCGGCCAACCAGTTTTCCGAATGTTCGGGCTACGGCTTCGACGTATGACAGGTCGGCGCTTCCGTCCTCATCGGGAGGGGTTCCGACAGCACAGAAGACGACATCGACATTGTCTATGCATTCGGCAAGATCTGTGACAAAGCTAAGCCGTTTTTCCTTTACGTTGCGATTGACAAGGGTGTCGAGACCTGGTTCATAGATTGGTATAAGACCATTGCGCAAGCGCTCGATTTTTTGTTTGTCGATATCAACACATGTGACATTGATTCCGACTTCAGCGAAGCATGCTCCGCTGACGAGGCCTACATATCCGGTTCCAACAATCGCTATATTCATTTTTTTTGTCTATTTCGGTAAATTCAGGTATCGAATGTCGGGACGTGCGGTTCCCGGCACAACGATATGCAAAATTAGCGAAAATCTATGGAAAAAACGAACGTATCATGGAATCTATCACATTCTAAAATCCATTGCTGATATAATTATTGGCTCGGATGTCCGTTATAAGGATATACGAATCCATTAAATTACGATGAACATCCGTTTTCCAAGATATCTGTCAGTTGCATTCCTTTTTATTTTCACATCGATTGCCGCATATTGCGCGGATGTTACGATACATGGTAAAGTGACGGATCAGAATTCGAAGCCGGTTGAGTTTGCCACCGTCAGAATCAAGGGGACGGCTCTTGGCGTCACAACCGGACTCGAAGGAGACTATCGGATACAGACGCCAGCCCGCGACACGCTTGTCATTGTGTTTTCGTGTATCGGGTATAACGAGGAGTCCCGGACACTGATCGGCCCGAAGGGTGACCTGACCATCAATATGCGTCTGCGCGAAAACACAAAGCTTCTTGACGGAGTTGAGGTGACGGAGATCAGAAAGCAGACTGGGTCGATCCAGCGCCTTGATGCCGGCGATTATAAACTTGCAGCCGACGCAACCGGAGGAAGCATCGAGTCTATGATATCGACAATGGCCGGCGTCAGCTCGAGCAATGAGCTGTCATCGCAATATTCGGTCAGGGGCGGAACATATGACGAGAATTCGGTCTACATCAATGGCATTGAGGTTTATCGTCCGCAGCTGATAAGCTCGGGACAGCAGGAGGGGCTGTCGATCATAAATCCGGATATGGTCGGGGCAATAGGATTCTCTACAGGCGGTTTTCCGGCGGAGTATGGCGACAAGATGTCATCGACGCTTGACATCACTTATCGTCAGCCGGAGTCGTTTGAAGGGTCTGTCGGTCTGAGTCTTATGGGCGCGAATCTTGCTATCGGACAAAGTTCCAGGCATTTTTCACAGCTTCACGGTGTGCGCTACAAGCGAAACAACTCCTTGTTGAGTTCTCTCGAAACTCGTGGGGAATATGATCCGCGTTACTTTGACTATCAGACATTTCTCAACCTGAAGCTGTCGCCCCGCTGGAAGATGTCGGTGCTCGGGAACATTTCGGTCAACGACTATAAGTTCACACCTGTCAACCGAACTACGAATTTCGGAACGGCAGAGGATGCGAAGCAGTTTCAGGTCTATTTCGACGGCCAGGAAAAAGATAAGTTCGAGACTTATTTCGGTGCGTACACTCTTGAGTTCACGCCATCACGCGCCACATCGCTTCAATTGCTCGCATCGGCGTTTCTTACCAATGAACTTGTGACTTACGACATTTCGGGCGAATATTGGCTCGATCAGGCAGGGACAGGTGGCAGTGAGGGGATAGGCGGCGAACTCGGGGTCGGCCGATATCATGAACATGCCCGAAACCGGTTGAAATCTTCGGTCGTGGATCTTTCGTTCAAGGGGGCGAGTGCGGTGGGGAAACATAATCTCACATATGGTTTAGGATTCCGCAGGCAGAGTGTCATGGAACGTTCGCGTGAATGGGAGCTGAGGGATTCGGCGGGTTTTTCTCTTCCGACAGTGCCGGATCAGCTTAAAGTCATCTACAATCTGTCGGCACATGAGAATATGTCGTCGTCAAGATTCAGCGCTTTTGTTCAGGATAACTGGCGGATTGCGACATCCGGTGGCTTCCTTAATCTCAATGCCGGTCTGCGACTCAGTTATTGGGATTATAACAGGGAGGTGCTTCTCAGTCCGCGGGTGAATGTCGGTTTTATACCCGAAAAAGCTCCGTCGTGGGCGTTCAGGTTTGCAACCGGGCTTTATTATCAGGCGCCATATTACAAGGAGCTCCGAATGGTTACGGAGGATGCGAACGGAAATGCCGTTGTTGCGTTGAATCCGGATATAAAGTCGCCCCGCAGCTGGCATTTTATAGCAGGTGCGGACTATACATTCCGGGCATTCAACCGTCCGTTCAAGCTCTCGGGAGAGTTGTATTATAAAGCTATGAGCAATCTGATTCCCTATGAACTTGACAATCTGAAGATCGTTTACAGCGGCATCAACGAGTCGTCGGGCTATGCAGCCGGTATAGATTTCAAGCTGTTCGGTCAGTTTGTGGCGGGCAGCGATTCGTGGCTGAGTTTCTCGTTGATGAAAACACAGGAGACACTGCGGGGCGTGAAGGTGCCGCGGCCCAATGACCGCCGGTATAATCTTGCGCTTTATTTTACGGATTATTTTCCGAAGTTTCCGAAGCTGAAATTCAGTCTGAGGGGAATATTCTCCGACGGATTGCCTGCGATCGCTTCACATTCGTCGCGCGACAAGGGGTATTTCCGCACGCCGGCCTACAAACGCGTAGACATCGGCCTGATGTATGGGCTTCTGACGCCGGTCAGAGAAGGAGAGCCTCAACGAGAGGGCATTTCCCGCTATTTCAAGAGCATATGGCTTGGTGTGGATGTTTTCAATCTTCTTGATGTCTCGAATGTCAGCAGCTACTATTGGGTTACTGACGTGAACAATATCCAGTATGCGGTCCCCAATTATCTTACACGCCGGCAGCTTAACGTGAGACTGACAATTGATTTCTGATTCGTTTGCACTCTCGTGTGTTTTTTGTAATTTTGCAGTTCGATGAAACGAACCAACACACTTGCCATCATATTAGCGTTTGTGACAACGTTGTTGCCGCTCTGCGCCATAGCCAAGGGGCCTGCAGTAGCTCCCTCATATGCGTGGGAAATAATTCCCCCTCTTGGCCTGCATGAACTGACGACTATCGATACGCTTTATCAGGGCTACGGACAACGATCCGTGCCGGTCGACGAGTATCTTGCATATGCAACAACGGGGAATCTCGGTGGAGCCGGACAGAATATGGATTATCTCGCGCAACAGCCGGCGAGTCCGTTTTTTTTCCGTGATGCGGTTTCGAACTGGCGACCTGCCGAGGGAAATCATACGTTTTACAACACACGTATTCCGATGACTCTTATGAGCTATAACACGGCGGGGGGCAGAGAGAACAAGCAGGACCGTCTGCAGGCGGTGTTTTCCGGCAATGTCAACAGTCGCCTTCAGGTCGGCGCCAATCTTGACTATCTTTATTCGAAAGGGTCATATAACAATCAGGCCATCAAGAATCTTACCTGGGGGTTTTCGGGTTCCTATGTCGGAGACCGGTATGAGCTGCAGACATTTTTCAACCATAACAACGGACTCAGCCAGCAAAACGGCGGTATAACCGACGAACTCTACATTACGAATCCGGCCGTTCTGCAGGGAGGGCAGGCGACTATTAATGCCAAGACGATTCCGACACGTCTTTCGGCGGCGCGTACGCGTCTGAAGGGACAGGAGTTTTACATGAACCACCGTTATAAAGTCGGGTTCTGGCGCATTACACCTCCTAACGACACGATTCCCGGAGATACGGTGGAGCATAGGACCTATGTCCCGGTGACGAGTTTCATCTGGACTATGGATTATCGGGACGGCAAGCATATTTTTTATAACGGATCGCCCTCGGAGGCTTCGGATTTCTGGGAAAACCAGTATCTGACAACCGGAGCGAGCGAAAGTCCTACGAGCTTCTGGTCGCTGAGCAATACGGTCGGCATTTCGCTGCTCGAAGGGTTCAATAAATATGCCAAAGCAGGGCTTTCGGCCTACCTGACTCATGAGATCCGTCGATACAGGCAGTGTCCGGACACGATTCCGATAGCCGGGGCAGACCGTCCGGCGCTGCTGACACCCTATCCATATGACACGCGAGTTGAATCGCGTGGTTCGCAAAATCTTCTCTGGGTCGGCGCGCAGCTGACCAAACAGCAGGGATCGCTGCTCCGTTACGAGGCAACGGCAAAGATAGGGCTTGTCGGAGCGGCAGCCGGAGAGGTCTATGCCGACGGACGGGTGCAGACGCGGTTCAAGCTGTTGGGCGACAGCGTTTCGATTACAGCATTCGGTCGATTCGCGAATGAGTCGGCACCATATCTTATGAATAATTATGTTTCCAATTATTTTATATGGAAAAATGATTTTTCAAAGACGAGGAGGTTGCGTTTCGGCGGAGAGCTGACGATTCCACATAGCGGGACCAAGATCAGTGTCGGTGTAGAGAATGTCCAGAATCTCATCTATTTCAATGAACAGTCGCTTCCGACACAACATGGAGGCAGCATCCAGGTGTTTTCAGCTACCCTGAATCAGAATTTTCACTATCGGGCGCTTCATTGGGACAACCGTCTGCTTTATCAGACCTCGTCGGAAAAATCGGTTCTCGCATTGCCGACGCTGTCGGTCTATTCGAACCTATATCTGCAATTTGTCATAGCGCGTGTGCTTCATGTGCAATTCGGGATAGACTGTGACTACTACACCAAGTATTACGCGCCGACTTTCCAACCGGCCACAATGGGTTTTGTCAACCAGCGGGAGTCGAAGGCCGGAGGCTATCCGTTCATGAATCTTTATGCCAACATGAAACTTAAAAAGGCGCGTTTTTATGTGATGATGAGTCATATCAACCAAGGAATGACCGGCAAGAATTATTTTTCGATGCCGCTCTATCCGATGAATCCGCGATTGTTTCAGATGGGTGTTTCAGTAGATTTCGCCAACTGATGGGAAATGATCGAAGAACACTCAAGCCACGTTCGGGACAGATGGTTGCCTATCCTGTTCTGCTTGCCGTTGTGCTTGGGCTGATGTTTTCCCTAAGGTATTGCAGCACGCCTCCGGCCGGGACTGAAAAAGTGGAGCGCCCATCGAACGGGGATACGATAGATGTAGCCATAACGTATTCTCCGATGACTCTTTACCGATATGACGATACGCTCGGCGGCTTCTCCTATGACATGTTGCGCAGGGCAGGCGGCGAGGCCGGACTTGATCTGAAGTTTCATCCGGTTACTTCGACGAGCAAAGCTCTCGATGGATTGCGCAGGGGACTTTATGATGTTGTAGTTTCAGGAATGGCGCGGATCACGGATCTTGACACGGCGTTTGTCTTTACGTCGGATGTTTATCTGGACAAGCAGATGCTCGTCCAGAGGAAAACCGTTGACGGAGAAGTCAGATTCAAAAATCAACTTGATCTTGCCGGTGCCGATGTTCTGGTAGAAGGGAGTTCTCCCGCGTTCTGGCGTCTGCGTCATCTGTCGGATGAGATAGGTGACAGCATAAACATACAGAGCGATTTCGATTACACTTCGGAACAACTGTTCATAAAGGTTGCAGTGGGAGAAGCGGAGTGTGCCGTGGTCAATGAAAGCGTTGCGAGGGCAATGGCTTCGGATTATCCGGAGGTCGATATATCAACGGATATATCATTCACTCAGTTTCAATCGTGGATATGCCGGCGCGGGGATACGATTATGCTCAAAAGGCTGAATCGGCTAATTGATAGCTTCAAGGTGTCGGATGGATATAAAGATCTCGCGACACGCTATGGAATCAGTGCTTTGATTCCGGCTGCCGATTGATTTTTTCAGAATGTCAAAGAATTCTTTGCCGTATTTAGGGCGGTTCGTGATAACAGCACGTCTGCGGCGTTGCTTTCGGCACTCGGGCTCGGTCACGGACGTGAGTCCGCTCCCGTCGCCTTCGGCCTCAGCGCCTTGCATCCGAACCGTTCTGAGAGTATGTTTACTTTTACCTCAGGTCATCAGAAAGAGTCTTT
>JAIDXA010000048.1 GCA_029058705.1 Paramuribaculum sp.
CATAAAAACTGATAGAGATGAAACGGATTTTATTTAGTTGCGTGATTATCGCGTCAGCATTGAGTTTTTTCAGCTGCATAGATGAGCCGGAAGAAGAGTTGTTTGTCTGGATTCAGCCGGACAAGTTCATAATTACGATTATGGATGCCTGCGAAATATGGGTCCCCGGAACAAAATGGATAGCTGGAGATAATAGTTTCGAGATGACCGACACCCTGATTGAAGGGAGACCATATTTGCTGATGTTGCGGAACGGGCAGCGGACAAACGTGTGTATACGGGTGGAGCATGACCGGATTTTCGGCTACAATCCAAATGACGGTTCGGAGTTTATGATGTATGATTTCAGCAAAAAACCAAACAGGGAAGAACCGTTCGAAGTCACTCTGTTTTTTGAGCATACGGACGGATCTGTAGAACCGATGACGTATCATGCCGACTTCGATTACGTCAATGATTTTGAAAATGGCTCTATGTGCTTTGAGTTATGTCTTGACGGAGAGTTTTGGCCCAACGCAACAGATTGGGGTTTCCCCTTTAACGGCATCTTTCATGGGATAAGATATTTTGGGAAATTATATGAAAAAATGACAGCCCATTCTTTTCCTCTGATCAGTGAAGACGGAAAGAGCATGATTAAAAATTATACAGAATACATGGGCGTGGACACTTGCCCGTTAGTCGTCACCGAGAATGACAGAAATTTTTGTTTCCATTTTAAAGTACCGAGGAAAGGCTATCTGATTGATAATGATTATGTCGCATGGGATGGTCGCATAGCCTATAGGTTTTTTTATCGCTGAGGACAATGCCTGAAATGGCAGACGGCTGAAACGTCAAAGGGATCGGAATTGATAATCAAACATAAAAACTGATAGAGATGAAACGGATTTTATATGTCTGCATGCTTGTCATGTCCGCAGGGGGGGCTGGAATGAGTGCGTGACATAGACGGCAAAAGAAAGCGAAGCGTTCCGAACGGGGACGCTTCGCTTCTTCTTCGTAGTAAATTTAAACAGTTTCTTAGAATTCGGCGTTGTTGGGTGTGCGTGGGAAGGGAATGACGTCGCGGATGTTTGTCATTCCGGTCACGAACAGAACAAGACGTTCGAAGCCGAGTCCGAATCCGGAGTGTGGCACTGATCCGAAACGGCGGGTGTCGAGATACCACCACATGTCTTTCATCGGAATGCCAAGTTCCTCGATTCGCTGCGAGAGTTTGTCGTAGCTTGCCTCTCGTTCAGAGCCGCCGATGATTTCGCCGATTTTCGGGAAGAGTACGTCCATGGCGCGTACGGTCTTGCCATCCTCGTTCTGTTTCATGTAGAAGGCCTTGATCTCTTTCGGATAGTCGGTCAGAATGACCGGGCGTTTGAAATGGTGTTCAACGAGATAACGTTCGTGCTCGCTCTGGAGATCGGCGCCCCAGTAGACGGGGAATTCGAATTTATGGCCTGATTCTTCGAGTATGCGAACTCCTTCCGTGTAGGTCAGGCGAACGAATTTTTCCTCGACAACGTGGCGCAGACGGTCGAGCAGATCGTTGTCGTACATCTTGGCGAGGAACTCAAGGTCGTCAATGCAGTTCGACAGCGCGTAGTTGATGCAGTATTTGATGAAATCTTCGGCGAGATCCATGTTGTCGGCGATGTCGTAGAATGCCATCTCCGGCTCGATCATCCAGAATTCCGACAGGTGGCGGGGGGTGTTGGAGTTTTCGGCGCGGAATGTCGGGCCGAATGTGTAGAT
>JAIDXA010000049.1 GCA_029058705.1 Paramuribaculum sp.
TCCCGTTCAGACTTCCCCCGCTATAAAATAACAGGATTTTCGGAAGTACAAGACTTTTTTAAATGAAAGAGCCGTGGAACTCCGGGTTATTTTTCCCGTCTTTTGCTTGTCCGTCATAAACAAATTTAGTAACTTTGCAGTGTTAAGAATATTTTTCACAAGACCTTGACTCTCCAAGGTTAAAGGTCAGGCGTTGGAATCTCAGCCCCAGTCAAGGCTTTGGGATTCCTAAATTTTTTCGCATTCCAGGAGGCTGTTTTGAGTCATACCCGAAACACCATCCCAATGAGTCATCGCGGATCCGGTCCGCCTCTCTCCTGACCAGATTTGAACAAACAAAAAACATTAATAAAAACTCACCGTTATGCCAATTACCTACATGACCAAGGAAGGCTACAAGAAAAAAATGGAAGAAATTGCCTACCTTGAATCCGTAAAGCGTCCTGAAATCTCGCGTGCCATCGCAGAAGCCCGCGACAAAGGCGACCTCTCTGAAAACTCCGAATACGATGCCGCAAAAGAAGCGCAGGGCATGCTCGAAATGAAAATTGCCCAGCTCAAAGACATCCTTGCAAGCTGCCGGATAATCGACGACAGCAATCTCAACAACGAGGAAGTCCAGATCCTCAACAACGTGACCATAAAAAACGTTGCCAACGGAATGGAAATGACCTACACAATCGTCGCCGACTCCGAAGCAAACCTCAAGGAGAAAAAAATAGGTTCAAGCACTCCTATCGCCCAGGGGCTGATCGGCCACAAACTCGGCGAGATCGTTGAAATCCGTGTCCCCGCCGGACTCATGAAGTTCGAGATCGTTAAAATTGACTTCTGACAAATTGACAAGCCATGGCATCTGTTTTCTCACTCATCGTAAAAGGTGACATTCCATGCTACAAAGTAGCCGAATCCGACAACTGCCTCGCATTTCTCGATATAAACCCGATCGCACCGGGACACACGCTCGTCATCCCGAAACGCGAAGTCGACTACCTTTTTGATCTTCCCGACAACGAATATACCGAGCTTATGCTCTTCGCTAAAAAAGTCGCAGTCGCTGCCGGAAAAGCCATCCCATGCAAACGCGTTGCCGAAGCCGTAATAGGGCTGGAAGTACCTCATGCCCACATCCATCTCGTCCCCATAAACCGTGAGTCGGATCTCGACTTCCGGAACAAAATCGAGCTTCAGGGCGACGAAATGAAATCGATAGCCGCAAGAATTGCGGCCGAAATGTAATCGCCGGCCGCCAGCCACACATCCGACCGAATGGCCTCGCTCCTATGGTTCAATCCCGAAAATGATCTTGCGCTCGCTGCCGGCACGAGTCAATACACTCCTCCCCGTGCGGCAATTGCGCTCCGTCGGGCCGGGGCGTATCTTCCCAGACTCTGGGCCGGCGATTCAGATGTAATACTGACCGACCTGTCGGCAACAGTCGACCCCACACTCCATCCCCGCCCATGGGGATGGAGTTCTTTCACCAGTTCGGTTTTTCGCCGCTGCGGCATTGCCGGTGAAAATCTGCCCGCACCCGACCGCATACAACAGATGCGCCAGCTTAGCCACCGACGTTCAGCCTCACGTCTGCTGCAACTGATCGGCTACCCCGACCGCCTGATCCCCGTCGAATCCTTCTCCATCGAACAGGCAATCGAAACAATAGCCGGCTTCGGAGGAAAAGCTTTCATAAAACTTCCATGGTCGTGCAGCGGACGCGGCGTCATTGACTCCGGAAATCTGCCATTGCATAAACTGCGGGAAGTTGTCAGCGGCATGATTTCCCGCCAGGGTTCAGTCATGGTCGAACCCCGCTACAACAGAATCCGCGACTTCGCCACTCTTTTCCACGCCGAAAACGGCCATGTCCGGTTTCGCGGTCTGTCGCTCTTTTCAACCGACTCCGGCGGACATTATTCAGGCAACATCGTCGCCCACCAGAGCAAAATAGAAGCAGCCGTGGCCACTGACCTGTCAGCTTTAATACCGACTCTCGAAAAAGCGCTCGAACAGATCTACGGTGACTGCTACGACGGATGGCTCGGCATTGACATGCTCATCCACGCCGACACATATGGCCGCCGGCAACTTGCTCCATGCATCGAAATCAACATGCGGATGACAATGGGCGTTGCCGCACTCCTCGCAGCCGGATCCCCGATAAACCCATGGGATGAAGCCATTCTACACGTAGCCATGCCCGGTGAGACACTCCACCGCAATGCCATCACCTTCTCTGCCGTTCCGCCATTGCCCGGAATTCCCCTCACTTATCCGGTCATCACCCTTTCGCCAGCCTCCGACTGACTGCACGACAAAACAAGCAAGCGCTGCGCCAATGCCTTTTCAGGCCGGCGCAGCGCCACTATATATTATAGACCCTTAAGAAACTGTTTCTGAAAGCGGTTCAGAAATCAGTAAACGCCAACGGAAGCAACGATGCGACCGAAGGCAGCTGATAAACCTTGTCGCGGCCGACGAGCCACACCGTCACACCCTTTCCGGCCAGCACCTCATACTCCAGCAATGCCTGACGGCAAGCCCCGCAAGGCGAAATCGGATCCGCCACAAGCTTGCCGTCGCAGCCACGTGCGGCAATGGCGATCTCGACAAATTTTGCCTCAGGATAGCGCGCATGAGCATAAAAACAGGCCGACCGCTCGGCGCACGTGCCGGATGGATAAGCCACATTCTCCTGATTCGCTCCCGTCACAATCTCTCCATTGTCAAGACGGATCGCCGCCCCGACACAGAAATGGCTATATGGAGCATAACTGCGTTCTGTCGCCGATATGGCCTCTTCCACCAGATGCCGCACCGGCCCCGCCACTTCTGACAGGTCAAACACATTTATCTTGCAGACAATATCTTTCTCTTTCATTTCGCAGGTGTGTCAGTCTGTGGAACTTCAATGACTCTCAGGCGTTCGCCGCCCTCCGGATCGGCAACAATCGAACGGTAGTAACGCTCGTCATAACCGCCGAATTCAGGCGACGCCGGCATTCCCTCTGGCGTACGAGCGAAATTTCCATGCTCATCCTCCTTCTTTATATTGCCGTCGAGGTATTTGACAAGCAGCTTTTCTCCGAGCCTACGATATGTGTCGGTGCATTTCTTCGACCAGTCGGCGCTACGCTCACGCAACAGCTTGCGGGCAGCCTCCGCCTCAAGATAGGGAACCTCGCGATAAAGAATGTCAACCTCCTGCTCAATCGAGTCTTCAAGAGCCATCTGAACCCGGCGTATGTCGGGAATCATTTGCGAATAGCGGTTATATGCCTGATTGGCGACAAAGTTCGTCACCCAGAATGCAGCGTCCCAGCTGAGATTGAGCAAATCGCCGTTTCCTTCGCGATACTCGTAGGGAGCCTCCGTCAGACAGCAGTACATCGGAACATACACACTCGTATTGGCATCATCGACACCAAACCACAAAATCCCCTTCATCGGTTCGGGGGCGCTGGCCCGCAACTGAGCCACAAGCGAAAAACCCGTCTGCTGAGTGGCTATCGCCCGCTCGTGGGTATATTCCGCGCCATCCACCTTATATGTAAGCGGACGCCATCGGTATGGCACCTTGTATGCGCCGGCTCCGGCATCCTTGGTCATATCCAAAGGTGTTTCCTCGAAATGGTCGCGCATCATCCATTTCATATCATTGGCCGTCAGCTTTTTCGTCGGCTTGACCCAAAGAGGCAGAGGCTCGCCCTCGCCTTTCAGGATCCATGGAAGATAGCGGTCCATATCCGGAACAAAACGATTGTAGAAAGCCCATACACGGCCATCGCAGCCGCGAAGCGCTCCCATGTCATATTCAGCATATGCGCGTGAAAACGAAAAATCTTCATCCTTACCGTTGAAATAGCCCTTCTGACGCGCGAACTTGATCACGTCAGGCGAATAGATCGTCTCCTTCTTCTTGTCCTTCAGCGGAAACTTGTGGATGCGGCTGTGGTTGGCGTGGCCGGCGATATAACCGTCAGGCACACGGCGTGCCACCCAGACAGCCCCCTTGTCGTCCTTTCCCTTTCCGATCATCTCCATGATCCAGACCTCATTCGGATCGGCTATCGTAAACGTCTCACCCTCGCTCGCATAGCCGTAGTCACGGACCAGACCGGTCATGACATCAAGCGCCTCACGGACATTGCGCGCACGCTCGAGAGTTATGTAGATCAGCGAACCATAATCGATCAGACCGCTGCCGGAAAGTTCATGACGGCCGCCCCACGTACTCTCCGTGATCGCAAGCCCATGCTCGTTCATATTGCCGATACGGGTATATGTCTCAGCAACCTCGGGAATTTCTCCCAGGCGCTTGCCCGTATCCCATTCGACAACCTCTCTCTTCGATCCTTTTTCATGCTTACCGCCCGGCTTGTGATACAACTCGCCATAAAGCGTATGGGAATCGGCCGCATAAGTGACCAGAGCCGAACTGTCGGCCGATGCCCCGGGCGTCGCAATGAGACCGGTGCAGGCCAGCGCTGCCGCCGGACATCCCGACAAAAGCGCCGTTGTAAATATCGTCTTCAGTTTCATGTATTTTTGGTGTTTATCTAATCCGTATGACTGCAAATATACCACATTTTCTCAGCACCACCAACTATTTGGCTTCATCCCGATCAAAATACATCCACCTCAGCGTCCTCGTCCGCAGCCCCCCAAAACAGCATGGAGAGCTTTTTCCTCTGTCTATTTAGAGAGTTTTTGGATTTAAACCAAATTAAGACTGAGAGGATTTTTTGAAGTTTATACCTTTCATTCTATTTATTGTTAACACGGTTTAAATCCAAACACTCTCTTGGAAACTCAAGATTGCTTTAAGGCATATCATGGCCGTGTTATCTCAATCAAAACAGAGGAATCCTCTAAGGCCGCCATTGGCATCCACTGTACTCAAACCTCCATCAGAAACAACAAATTCTTCTATAACCAATATCTTGCAAATTTCTTTTGCACCGCATATCCATATAGGTTCGGCTCATATATATATATCGGATCAAAACAAACTTATTTTTGTCCAGCCTATTGACTTGCAACACAAAAAGTCGTACCTTTGCATCTGATTGGCTCAATCCAATCACAACATTTTGAAAAAATAAGAAGCGTTATGTTCATCTCGAAGTCGGGAACGTAGGAAATTCAAGACTTTTAAGAGAGTGTGCATAGTGGTTCTCACGCTAACGGCGTGGGCTGCTATTACCATTTCTCTTAAAAAGGTTCTTCCTACGACCTCCGACTTAGAACGTGGCATTGCAGTTCCACGCTTCGTGTTTCATTTAACCGCTCTTGTGGAACCTGAAGAGCATATACATTTATGCAGCAATCATCAATGATGTTGTTAATCCTGCTGTCTATAGGGTTTGTCAACTGCACAAATGCCGTTCCTCCCGAAACGGAGCAGCCGAAAGATGAACATATAGCGTTCTTCCCATTCAAACGTTATCCAACGGATAATAAATGGACTTTTATCTTGGATACTCGCAATGGCAAAAAGTGGCAATTTCAATGGGGTGCTGACGGTGATGATTATATATGGATTAAAAAATACCAAAAATTTAAATCATGAAAAAATTACTATTGTTTTTTGGAGGATTTGTTTCCGGAGTTGTAGCTGTAATCCTGGTTGTTGTGTTGATCAATATATTCAGTCAGTCCAATGATGGCTTTCCAGGGCTGACGCGATTCTCTGAAAAAGGAGAATGCATTGCAGCGTCCGGTGATATACGTGTAATGCAAGTCTTGGCTCCGAATGTGGCTTTGGCATGGACTCAAGAAATGTTATTGGTGTTGCTTATTGATAATGATGGCAAATCATACTATGACGGACAACGAATCACAATTCCTTACGGAAAATGCGCAAGACAGATAGGAACATATAGATATACTACTAAAGACGAATTTGAAAAAACCGTTCCAGCTGTCGTTATAGAGTGAACGAACGGTTTCGTGAAAAATCTGATGAAGACACTTGAACTCCACCCCACACAAAACATATTTAATTTAATTTTATTTTATTCTCCTTGATAAAATAAAATAGGAGGTGCGACACATGGCAGGTTCAATGGTCAACCGAATCTGAGAATCAGGCAATCATCCCAATTAAGCAATCTACTTACTAATCATAATTTCTCAATCTGATGAACAGAATTATATCTCTTGTCGCCTTGATGCTTTGTTACATTGCATCTATTGCGCAAACCTCTAACGAACATCTCACATTCAAAGGAGTTCCTATTGACGGCTCTTTAAGCGAGTTTGTTTCCAAAATGAAATCCGCAGGATTCTCTTACATTGGAACACAAGATGGAACATCTTTCCTACATGGAGATTTCGCAGGATCCAAAGGGTGTATTATTGGAGTTTCGACACTCCAAAATTCGGATGTCGTTAATACTATTGTTGTTATTTTCCCTGAAAAAGATGATTGGTCATCTTTGGAAGAAAACTATCAGCAACTAAAAATGATGTTGACAGAGAAGTACGGAAAACCCTCCGCAAGCGTGGAGGAGTTCCAAGGTTATGGTTCTCCGCGCGACAATAGCGATAAATTACATCGCTTAAAGATGGATAGATGCACTTATGTAACTGTATTTAACACCCCAAAAGGAGACATACAACTTTCATTGGGACACCAAAGTGTAAGTTCCTGTTTTGTCAGACTCCAATATTGGGATATGATAAATACGGATGCTGTAAAAGCAAAAGCTATGGATGATCTATAATTCAATTCATCAATGACGACAATATTTGATGTTGCATTAATATCAACCTTAATAATCGCCATATTCTTTTCTCTCAACAAATGGAGGAAGAATATGGCGTTATTTCGGACTGTAACAAGTGTCAAGAGGGGAACATGGTCGGAGCGCAAATTGATACTCAAATTACTTAAACATGAAATTCCTGCAATAACGATTTATCACGATTTATATGTTGAACGATGTCGCGGGCAGTATTCTCAAATTGACGCCGTAGTAGTTACGCGAGTGGGGATAATCGTATTTGAAGTTAAGGATTACAGCGGTTGGATTTTCGGCAACGGATATCAGAATTATTGGACTCAAGTATTGGCGTATGGAAAAGAGAAACATAAATTTTATAATCCGATTCTTCAAAACAAGGGGCATATTCAGACTCTGAAAAAGAAACTGTCTGATGTTGGCGATGTGCCATTTTATTCGGTAGTTGTATTCTATGGTGAATGCACATTAATGAATGTCAGAGATATTCCAAGTTATACATATGTGGGGTATGCAGGTAGCGTGATGCCAATAATTGAGAGGATCTTGGAGAACAATCCACCAGCAAACTATAAAGACAAATGGGGAGTCATAAACGTATTAAGAGAGGCTGCTGCAAACGGAGAAAGCTGGGACATCGTAAATCGGCACATCCAAAATGTGCGCAAATATTATAGATAAGTATTCACCTCCAATGGTTATACGTTGACTCATTCGGGATATTTTCAACGTTGACTTGTCAATGCGGCTCGGAAAATTCCATAATGAGCTTAGAAACTGTTTAAATTTACTATATTTGCAGATGTTACATAACCGCATCCACGGATCACGAATGAATCTCCGACTGTTCTTTCTGCCTATACTCATTCTGGGAGTCACCCTCTCAGCCTCGACTACTGACCCGGCCCTCACTGCGCTGATGGACCGTAACATCCCCGGACTATCATCCAGACTGACAGTGCGGCTCCGTCCGGATTCAACAGACTTTTTCACTATCGATGCCGACAACGGCCGCCCACGCATAACTGCCAACAACCGCATCAGCGCGGCCGTCGGAATCCACCACTACCTCAACCGCTTCGCAGGTATTCAGCTCACATGGGACTGCATGAATCCAACCCTGCCGGACTCCATACCGCTTCCGACCGAAACAATCCACGCTTCGACCCGCCAGCATCTGCGCTACTATCTGAACTACTGCACCCATTCCTATTCAATGGCCTTCTGGGACAAAGAGCGATGGCAGCGCGAAATCGACTGGATGGCATTCCACGGAATCAACCTTCCGCTCGCAACAACCGGAACCGACGCCGTCTGGGACGCGACATTGCGCAGGCTCGGCTATCCGCCCGAAAAAATAAGCGGTTTCATAGCCGCCCCGGCCTATCAGGCCTGGTGGTTGATGAACAATCTTCAGGGCGAAGGCACTCCGATGACCCGCGCCATGCTCGACAGGAGCATTGACCTGCAGCGCCACATCCTCAAAGCAATGCGCCAGCTCGACATGAATCCGGTTCTCCCGGGCTACTCGGGAATGATGCCTGCCGATGCCCGCGAAACCCTCGGACTGAACGTCGCCGATCCCGGTAAGTGGTGCGCCTACAACCGCCCGGCATTCCTGCTCCCGACCGATCCGGCATTCGCCCCTGTTGCCCGCATTTACTATGAGGAGCAGCAACGTCTGTTCGGCAACGCCGACTTCTACAGCATGGATCCGTTCCACGAAGGTGGAAACACCGATGGAGTCGACCTCGCATCCGCCGCCAAAGCCATCGCACAGGCGATGCGAAAGGCCTCCCCCGACGCAGTCTGGCTCATTCAGGGATGGCAGGAAAATCCCCGTGAGGAAATTCTCCGCGCCGTCGGCCCCGACCTGATGACGGTCATTGACCTCCATTGCGAAACCGTGCCGCAGTGGTCGGAACGCGGCCATCTCAGCCATCCATGGATCTGGTCGATGCTGCTCAACTTCGGAGGGAATGTGGGTCTGCACGGAAAAATCTCCCACATAATCGACAATTTCCGTCAGGCATGCAGCTCGTCCGACCCACCCGCCGGCCTCGGTTTGACCATGGAAGGCATCGAAAACAACCCCGTCATGTTCGAACTCGCCTGCAACCTGCCATGGCTTTCCGACACAATCTCTGCCGCCGGATGGATACACAGCTATATAAGGGCACGTTATTCACCCAATCCGCCGGCGGAAATCGACTCCGCATGGGCCATCCTCGCCAGAACCATCTACAACGCCCCTGCCGAAAACCGCCAGCAGGGAACAACCGAATCACCCTTCTGCGCACGGCCGTCGGACAACCCCGTCAATGTTTCGGCCTGGGCAAACGCCGAGCCATACTACGACAGCAACGACATCATACGCGCCGCCCGGCTATTTGCCTCAGCAGCACCGAACCTTGCCGGCAACCGCCACTACCGCTACGACCTTGTCGACTTCACACGTCAGGCCATCACTGAAGCCGCACGAATCCAGACAACCAGAATCGCCGAAGCCGTCCGGCTGAACGACAGCGTTGCCTACCGCCACGCTGCCGACCGGTTCATGACTCTGCTGCATATGCAGGACTCCCTGCTATCGACAACCCCGCAATTCCGTGTCGACACATGGCTGAACGCCGCCCGAAACGCAGCTCCATCGCCCGAGCTTGCCGACGCAATGGAACGCGACGCCCGCACCTTGATCACTACCTGGGGCAACCGCACGGCATCCGAATCCGGACGGCTTCACGACTACGCCCACCGCGAATGGGCCGGCATCCTATCCCGGCTCTACGCAACTCGCTGGAATGCATGGTTCTCCGCCAGACTCGCACAATGGGATTCAGCGGCGCCACCATCGATCGACTTCTTCGCAATCGACTCGGCATGGATCTCCTCCCCGACACAACACACAGCTCCTCCTTCAGCATTCCCCGACCCGACAACCCTCTGTCCCGAGCTGCTCCAACGCCTCTGAGTGTGTTTGAATTTAAACCGCGTCAACAATAAAACTATATGAAAAAACTGATCTTTCTTACCGCACTGACAATAACTTCGGCTTTATGCCACGCAAAAATCGAAAAATACTATCTCGGAAACGCCGAAATATCCCGTGACAACTACCTGGCGCTCGACACCACCCTGCTTGGGACCAAAGAACAATGGACAGAAGCCGACACACTCCTCTTCATCGTTAACCCCGGCATATACGCCCGCATCGATTCCATATCCGTTCCCGGCCGTATTTATGTTGCAAGAAAATCCGATAAAGAAATCGCCGAGATCGACTCCATACTCAACTCAAACCGAACCGCTTCCGCAATCATGAAACCGGGCGACACAATTCCCGACTTCACATTCCATGACTTCTTGTTTCATAAACGCGAGCCCTGGAACTACAGAGACCTTCTTGCAGGAAACGTCATCTTGCTTAACTTTTGGGCAACGTGGTGCGGACCATGCGTCGAGGAACTGAAACCGGAACACCTGCCTTCACTGCTGGAAGAATTCAGAAACCACGACAATTTCATTTTCCTGCCCGTAAGCGTAAACCACTCCAATCAGGAGCTCATCGACTTTTTCGAATCGCCACGGGGAAAAGAATTAGGATGGATCGAATACACCACGGCATGGGATAAAAACGGAGAATTCTCAAAAACCCTATCCGGCGGCGGACTTCCGCTGACCATTCTGATAGACGAAAATGGGGTCATACGCCTCAACGAATCAGGCGCATTCCTGACCGACGAAAAAAAAGCAAAACTGAAAAACGCAATCGCCAGTCTGCTCCGCTAAACATCCCCCGCTTGCTGTCACACGAAAAAAGAGCCACCCGTATCGGTGACCCTTTTTCGTGATCCGGATGCGACTCGAACGCATGACCGTCTGCTTAGAAGGCAGATGCTCTATCCAGCTGAGCTACCGGACCCGCGGTTGTTCCGGCCCTGTCTGAACGGCCGGCGACTTTTCGGATGCAAAGTTACACCTTTTCGGCCACTTTGCCAAATATCGTTCGTAATTCTTTATTTATTGCACGCGTTTTCCATATGCCCTGAAACGATCAAACAACGCCCAGGTAATAACAATGGCCGAAACAAGCTTGAACCATGCGCGCAATGACGAAAAGTCCATCGCCAGATCCCATGCCCTCGACAGAATGCATGCAATCCCGACCAAACCCAATGCGAGACAGATATTCCGTTTGACCCGATTACTGACCTTCATAACAAAACTCACAGCGTGTGGAGGAAATTCCGGATTTTCTCATCCGTAGCCAGACGCGTGGGGACCAGCGGCAGGCGCAATTCATTCTCTATCATACCCATATCATGGAGTACGCTTTTGACTCCCGCTGGATTTCCGTCGACAAACAACAGGCGGAACAAGTCGGCAAAGCGATGATGAATCCGGCGTGCCTCGCTGTAATCGCCGTCAAGCGCCAGACGGACCATCTTTGAAAACTCTTTCGGGAACGCATTGCCGATAACCGAGATAACTCCCACCGCGCCAAGCGTAATGAGGGGGAAAGTAATTGCATCGTCGCCAGATATAACCTGAAAGTCAGCACGTTTGTGATGAATTATATCATCCACCTGCTGCATATTGCCGGAAGCCTCCTTGATAGCCACTACATTGGCAAAATCAGATGCAATCCGGAGGGTTGTCTCTGCTGTCATATTGACACCCGTGCGCCCCGGAACATTATAAAGCACCACCGGAACAGGCGATGCCTTCGCTATTGCCTCGAAATGACGATAGATTCCCTCCTGTGTCGGTTTGTTATAGTATGGCACAACCGAGAGAATAGCCGAATAGGCCGATAGATCCGACTGCTCAAGCTCGCGCACGACCGCTGCGGTATTATTGCCGCCGCACCCTCTGACAAGAGGCACGCGCCCGGCGACCCGCCCGGCTACAAACCGGCTTATCTCCTCGCGCTCGGCCGGCTCAAGAGCGGGGTTTTCTGATGTTGTGCCAAGCACCACGAGATAATCCACCCCGTTCTCTATCTGATAATCCAGCAGATTTCCGAGTGCTTCATAGTCTATTGTTTTGTCAGGGAGAAAGGGCGTGATCAAAGCCACACCCATCCCGCTCAAGTCTATTGATGGCATAGTTTTTGCTTATTTTTCTGCAAAAATAACGGATTACCTCCAATTATGCAAAAAATGGACACCGCCCGGAAACACTCTCTAACCTTGTTTATACATCATTTAGAGTATGACCCCGTTCCCCAATATTAGTTAACGCTGGGGGAACGGGGTCTATGTTTACCGACAACGCAAACACATCTTTTTTCCAAACAATTCCACCCTCTGCTTTGTTATCATTCCGTAGCGTCGCGGAAGTTCTTTGCATCCATTGAGGCGATTCATAAAGAAGTCTTCGGATTTAGAGTATGCAAGCCTATGAGCAACAATCCGAGATCGGCAAAAAACAAGCCGCAGACCAAAAAAAGACTTTCTTACACCTACCATAATCTGAATCAAACACTTACTTGACTATATAAAAAAATAAAATTGAATATCATCATGAGCGAATTCAACGACATCATCAAAAGCAAAAAGCCGACCCTTGTTGATTTTTATGCAACATGGTGCGGTCCCTGCAAAATGCAGTCTCCCATAATCGATCAGGTAAAAAATGTCGTCGGCGACGAAGCCACAATCCTCAAGATCGACGTTGACGCAAATCCCGAACTTGCCCAGCGCTACAACGTGCGTTCAATTCCGACCCTGATCATATTTGTTGAAGGCGAAGCTGCCTGGCGTGGCTACGGTGTCCACCAGGCCGACCAGCTCGTCGCAAAGATCAACGAATTCCAGAAACTTAAAAGCGACATAGGAAAATAATAATCACCAGACACAAAAATCGGAAAAACGGCTTCGCCGCCCTTCTGGGCAACGAAGCCGTTTTTCCGTATCGCATATATCTGACTCTCCGATCAGAGGAATGCAAGCACCAGACCCTGGGCAGCAACCACTCGGAGAAACATTGTCAGAGGATAGACCGTCGAATAGGCAACTGCCGGAGCATCGCTGCCTGTCGAACCGCCGGCATAGGCCAATGCCGGTGGATCAGTATAACCACCCGAGAAAAGACCCATGATCGTAAGCATGTTGATCTTATAGACTCCGCGGGCAATGCAGCCGACTATCACAAGAGGCATGAACGTGATCATGAAGCCCCAGACAACCCACCACATACCGGTGGAATTAAACACCGTTTCCGCAAATCCGGCACCCGAACTGATGCCGACCGACGCAAGGAACAGACAGATTCCAAGTTCACGCATCAGCAGCGATGCCGACGACGACGTATAGGTAACCAGTTTGAACTTGTAGCCAAAACGGCTCAGCAGGATGGCGACAACAAGCGGACCGCCGGCCAGACCGAGCTTCATGCCGAATCCGACATTGATCGAACCGACAATGATACCAAGCATGATCCCGACAAAAATCGTGATGAGATTGGGCTCGTTCAGGCGCTTCATCGAATTACCCAGACGCGCTGCCAGACGGTTGATGTCATTGAGATCACCGACAACCGTGATGCGGTCGCCCATCTGCAG
The DNA here is from genome assembly GCA_029058705.1 of Paramuribaculum sp. GTDB lineage: Bacteria > Bacteroidota > Bacteroidia > Bacteroidales > Muribaculaceae > Paramuribaculum. The sequence continues at coordinate 13,312 of JAIDXA010000049.1, forward strand.
ACGCAGACTCGCCGCCGCAAGCAGATCGACTCCCGCACGGTTCACGCGGGTCGCATTCAGCTTATAGGCCTGATGCAGGCGCAGCGATCCGAGAGCCACTCCGTTATACTCGGTCTTGGTGATGACGATGCGGCGCGAAACAACCTGGCTCGGAGTAGCCTCTTCCCAGTCCATCTCCACCTCCGGACCGACAACCGATTCAAAGCGCGATGTGTCATCCTGGGAAATCACCACAAAAAGTTTGTCGCCGGCGTGGACTTCCGTCGTCGAAACCGGTATGATGATCTCACCGGTCGCAGCCGACAGCAGACGCGAAACAACGAAATCACACTGTATGATATCATGGAGTTCACGCATGGTCTTACCCTCGATCAGAGGATTGGTAACCTCGATTGTCTCCATGTTGGGGGCCGCGTGTGTGTTGGCATATTCATCCTCGATCGCCTTGATCTCATCGGCGGTCTTGACTTTAAACACAGCCTTGATCAGGAACATGGCCCCGATTATACCGCAGACACCCAGCGGATAAGCCGCCGCATAACCCATTGCCATCGTGTTGATCGAATCGGGCGAGCCGACAGTCTGCTGAGCCGCCGCAAGACCGGGGGTATTCGTAACAGCTCCCGACATGATGCCGACAAGCGCGTCCATCGGAGCATGTTCGATATAGAAAATAGCCAAAACGATAACAACATTCAGGGCGATTCCCAAAACAGCAAGACCGTTGAGAAGCATACCCCCCTTCTTGAACGAAGAGAAGAAACCGGGACCTACCTGCAGCCCGATCGAGAAAATAAACAGAATCAGGC
>JAIDXA010000005.1 GCA_029058705.1 Paramuribaculum sp.
TCCCTCTTCCACTCGTAAAAACACCTCATAAAATCCTCTCAATTAATCCCACAACTAAATTTAAACAGTTTCTTAGAGAGTGTTTGAATTTAAACCGCGTTAACAGTAATACGAATGAACGGCAGAAACTTCAAAATAATCCTGAGGTCTTTTTTGGCGAATTCCGCCAAGTCTCAGCAGTCGCATAGCCCGCTATGCTCCTTCTTCAACTCGCGGAATTCGTTCAAAAAATTTCCTCAGTCTTAATTTGATTTAATTCCAAACACTCTCTAATGTTAAGCATGACAAAACCGGATATCAATGTACTGATCAATGGAACCGACAACAATAATTCTTGGAATAATATCAATCACCCTTCTTATCCTGCTCTTCAACTATTCAAAAAAACTGGCGGCACTCCAAAACGACCTGACCGCAGCAAGAGAAGTAAATGCGGAGATGCGGGAGAAGTGCGCACGCCTTGAATCGCGAGCGATCACCGCCGAGCAACAGGTTGCCCGGCTCAAAAAGACACAGGTCGAGACAGCGCAGTCAACCTTGCGCGAACAACAGAAAATCAACGAGCAGTCAGAAATGCGCTTCCGGTTGATAGCCGGCGAACTTCTGTCGACACATATCGACAAGATGAATGCGCGCAATGAAACCAACATCAACCGGATTCTGACTCCGCTGAAAGACGACATTGACCGGTTCAGACGCGATGTGACTGATTTCTACTCAAAGGAATCGGCCGAGCGATTTTCACTCCAACAGCGCATAAAGGAACTGATCCAGACAAATGACAGTATCGGGCGTGAGGCGCGTGAACTATCACGCGCGCTCCGCGGCAACTCTAAAGTACAGGGCGACTGGGGAGAACTGGTGCTTGAGACTATTCTCGAAAATTCCGGTCTAAGAAAAGGCGAGGAATTCGAGGTTCAGATGCAACGTGACGAAGACGGCTCCATCATTCGCGGCGAAAGAGGAAATTCTCTCCGACCGGACGTCGTTGTGAAATATCCGGGGGGTAAAGTGATGGTTATCGATTCAAAGGTATCCCTGACATCGTTTGTCGAGATGGCCAACTGCGAGTCAGACGAAGAACGGGCCCGATTGGGACAACTCCACCTCAGCAGCGTCATCCGACATGTCAACGAGCTGAGCCAAAAGAACTATCAGGACTATGTCGGACGCCACAAACTTGACTTCGTGATGATGTTTATCCCGAATGAAAGCGCTTATACCGCCGCCCTTGGCCTCGACCCCTCGCTTTGGGAAAAAGCCTATGACAAGCGGGTGCTGATTGTTTCGCCGACACAGCTCGTGGCGTCGCTGAAAATCGTCTCGCAGCTCTGGAGTCATGACCGACAGACGCGCAACGCAATAGATATTGCCGAACGGGCCGGGGCGATGTATGACAAATTCGTCGGTTTCGTTTCCGACATGGAAAAGATAGAACGTTCGCTGTCGTCGACCCGTACGGCCTACGATGCGGCAATGAAGAAATTGCGCGACGGCACGGGTTCACTGATCGTGCGGGCCGAGAAACTGCGGGAGCTCGGGGTTAAATCTTCAAAGCGCCTTCCGGCGAGCTCCGACGACTCTACCGATGTCTGACATCGATACGGATTCTTTCATCGACGCACAAAATCTTTCAGCATCTCCTGCAGTTTATGGCGTGCATAGAATATTCTGCTTTTGATGGTTCCGACCGGCAGATGCATTTTATCGGCTATCTCCTTATATCGGTAGCCGGCAAGAACCATTGAAAAAGGAATGCTGTAGTCGGGAGAAAACGAGCGGATGGCATTCTGGATCTCAATGACGGAAAATGAGTCTTCAGGACTTGGCGCCTCCTCATCGTCAGCGGCATTCAGATAATAGGAATCTTCCGTATCGTCAAGCGTGACACAACTTTTCGTTGCTCTGCGATAATTATTTATGAAAATGTTTCGCATTATCGTGAAAACCCATCCTCTGAAATTTGTGTTATCCTGATATTTGTCTTCGTTGTCAAGCGCCTTCAATGTGGTGTCCTGAAGCAGATCGCTGGCGTCTTCCCGATTGGACGTCAGCATATAGGCAAAGTTATAGAGATGATTCTGGAGGTCAATCAGCTGTTGTTGGAAAATTCTGTGTAACATAACTGGAGAGATTTGAGTTAAAACAATATTCGGAGTCGCCGCCAAACGTCGTTGAGTGCAGACCGACAGCTCCATCGTGAGTTTATTGTTTAACTCCGCCATTCGACTTATTGTTTTGTCTTTTCACACTTTTCGAGCCTTTTCACATTTGCCGCCAGCCGATTTAACAAATCAAAATATTGCGTCAGGTTATTGCCATTTCACGTGATTTCACTACATTTGTAAAATTATTTCGAACACCCCCTATTTCACTATGGAGAAACAAGATCTTTTAGACAGAAGATACCTGCGTATGGCATCTATCTGGGCTGAGAATTCATATTGTGCCAGACGAAAGGTAGGAGCTATTCTTGTCAAGGAAAAAATGATCATTTCCGACGGGTTCAACGGCACTCCGGCCGGCTTCGAAAATATCTGCGAAGATTCCGTAAGCGGCCTGACAAAGCCCTATGTCCTTCATGCCGAAGCGAATGCCATTACCAAAGTTGCCCGGAGCAACAACTCATCCGAAGGTTCGACTCTGTATGTGACCGCGTCACCCTGCGTGGAGTGTTCGAAGCTGATCATTCAGGCCGGCATACGACGGGTTGTTTTCAACGAACTCTACCGGATTGCCGATGGCATTGACTTGCTGCGGCGCGCCGGCGTCG
>JAIDXA010000050.1 GCA_029058705.1 Paramuribaculum sp.
TGTCGACTTCCTACATGACCGACGGATTGACAAAACATGTGTTGTAGTTGCTGGCTGCGGAGCAGAAGGTCTTGGCGTTATTGTTCGCCCAGTTGCGCGGCACCTGAAACGTCAGGGTTGAATAGTTTTGGCAATTGAATATGTCAATGATTGTCTGGCTGTAGCGTCCGCCTGAAGGGATGTCTTTATAGGTCCTGTTGTCGTCGCGGTCCTCAAACGAACTGTTTCGGACCTGAAGGGTCTGTTCGGTATTGAAGTTGCAGACGTTCGGATTGAAATCGTTCTCTTCCGGGTTTTCAAACAGCGTGGCAGTCAAGGAGTATCTGCTGTTGGGCTGCAGATCGCCCACGTGGATCAGGCCTTTGTCGGCCTCGCGGTTGAGCGCGTCTGTGCGGATGCCGTTGACGTAGATTCTTAACAGCGATGTTATCAGCGGGGTCAACGACGGGTCAGATGCCCGCACTCTGATCAGTGCGCTTAACGCGAACGGGTCTGCTTCGATGGTGAATTCAGGGGCCACGCGGTCGAGACGCAGCTCGCTTATGATTCTCCCGCAATACATTATTCTGATCTGCTGCGTTGTGGCGGCGCTTTCGGGGGCAGTGAACCGTATTGCGAATTCATTGTTGTCGCGCTCTTCGATTTCGTCGATAGTGCAGGCTGTCCAATTTCTGCCGGCCAGCGCTTCGATCGAGAGGTTGGGGGCGGGATTGCCTGAATGGCACAGGATTGTCAGCTGGCATTTGTTGATGCCCATGACGATGTTGCTTACATCGAGAATGCCGATTTCGATCGGATGTATTGTAGCGGTGAGCGAGGCCGGTTGGGAAATCTTTCCGATGGAGCTGGCCGCGACAAGTGTGAATGTCGCGTTGGTTACTGCATCGTCTGACCGGAGCCGGCTCATTGCATCGGTCAGATTGACCGATATGATGCTTCCGGCCGCGTCGCGGGTCAGCTGAAGTCCGAGCCCGGACAGGCGGTCGATCATGGCGTCCGATGCGCTTGCGAGATCAATTTCCGCAGGCCAGCCTTGCGATATCAGATCAATGGCTGTCGTGGAAAGGGTCAGTGTTTCAGCCTGGCTTCCCGTTATGCTGAAGACAAGCGGCGTTGAAGGAGTTTCGCCCTCTGTCAGATCAATGGGAGTTCCGGATTCGAATCCGGAGGTGGTTATTTCGGGTGCGCTTGACGACAAGAGTCTGTCGCTAAGTTTCACGGAACCATATTCCGCACCGTTGATCAGTGCCGTGACAGTCGGCTGGCTGTCGCCGTCGCTCACAAACGTGAGATTATAAAGATAGCGTTCGGCCGCGTTTTCGATTTCAGCGATTTCTATTGACGAGAGCCCATGGTCGGCGTCGTCGATGTTGAGCATGATTCTGACCGTTCCGGGATGAACAAAGGCCGGGCGTGTTTCTTCTGCCGGATAACCGACATAGGAAAACGACTCTGAATGAATCGTTGCCGAAACTGATTTGAACCGCTCGGAAAGGCTGCTGTCGAAAGAGCATCGGAATAGCGACGACGATAGGGTTGCGGTGATTTCGAGGTCGGCATCCATTCCTGAGAGAAGGGTAATTTTGCGTTCGCCGTGGAAATATGGGCATCCGAAACCTTCCATGACGGGATGTCCGTAGGTGGCTTCAGCTGTATAGACCCCTGGACGCAATAGTTCATTGAGAGGGTAGTCGGCAACCGATTCCCATGAATGGGCAAAACGCCCTGCTTCGTCAGAAAGGGAAAATGACAGTTCGGTGGCATCCGGTGCATCGGGCAGAACCGTGTAACTGTCGGTCGACGGATCAATGACAGTCGCGTCGACTGTCACCCGTGGGGTCAGCCTGGCGGCTCCGCTGCGCTCGATGACAGTTTCTTCCGTACATGACAGCATCATCAGGGCGACGCCCATGATCGACGCCGCCGGAAACAGTCTATGTGTTTTCGCCTTGATGGTCATTTTCCGGCCGGTTATAAAATGATGATTTGAAAATATTTTGTAAAGTTAGCCATTTTTCAGTTATTTGAATTAAATTGTCCGGTAAATTTTTCAGACGGAATCTTGTTCCGGAATTGAACAAGGGCATTTGACACGATATAACGGGCGATCCGTGGATTTTTACGGAAAACATGACGCGTGAACGGAAAAGAATGAGTAACTTGCACTCTCATTCTAAATTTAATATGTTAAAAAAAATGATGAAACGGATATCTTTTCTGATTTGTGCTTCTTTTATTTTTTGTTTCGGATCGGCTCATGTATGGGATCTTAAGGATGTTTTGAGCGGGCTTGGCGGCTCGTCGTCATCTTCGTCAGAGTCATCTTCATCTTCCGCGGCATCGGGGCTCGGTTCGCTTCTGGGAAATCTGTTGTCGACGGATAAGATCACGGTGTCGGGCATTACGGGAACATGGGCCTATTCAGCCCCGGCGGTTACATTCAAGACCGACAATGTATTGAAAAAAGCGGGCGGTGCGGCTGCTTCGACGGTGATTATCGAAAAGCTTACACCGATCTATCAGAAAACAGGTTTCGACAAAGCGCAGCTTACAATCAACGCCGATTCGACATTTACGCTCAAGGCAAACAAGATCACCCTGAGAGGAACAATCTCCACTCCGCAGTCCGACTCTGACTCGCAGGCCAATTTTGTGTTCAACTTTTCGCTTGCCGGAAAAATAAATGTAGGGGCCGTTGACACGTATATAACCAAAAGCGCCACCGGATCAATGAGCGTGATGTTTGACGTCACAAAACTCATAACCATCATGGAGACGGCCGGAAAAATCACCGGCAACTCCACGATCAACAGTGCCGTAAGCCTTCTGAAAAGCTACGACGGTCTTTGTGCCGGTTTTGAAATGAAGAAAGTCAGCTGAAAAATTCTGCCAGTCGCGTGGACAACCCGTTGAAATTCCGGTTGACAGCATCGATTGTCACCTACCATACCGATCCGGCTGAACTGACAACTGCCGTCGACGCTCTTCTCCGCAACGGAGCGGAGCGTCTGTGGATTGTCGACAACTCTTCGTCGGATGATATCCGACGCCTTGTCGGCGGATGGCCCGCAACGGTTTATATTCCTTCTGAAAACCGTGGCTACGGGGCCGGGCATAATCAGGCGCTGCGGCGTGCCCTTGATCTTGGCTCGGACTATCATCTGGTTATGAATTCCGACATCGATTTCGGAGCGGAAACCCTCGGTCCGTTGATTTCCTATCTCGACGCCAACTCCGATGTGGGGATGGTGCAGCCGCGCATTGTGGGGCTTGACGGGAAGCTGCAATATACAGTGCGGCGGCTTCCGACACCGGTCGACCTCATCGGCCGCCGCTTTTTCCCCCGCTGGATGCTCGGCCGCCGCGCCGACAGATATGAACTGCGCCACATTGACCATTCGCGTCCATTCAATGTGCCTTATCATCAGGGATCGTTCATGCTGATCAGATGTGAGGCTCTCCGTCAGACAGGATTGTTTGACGAACGTTTTTTCATGTATCCCGAAGATATTGATCTGACGCGTCGTGTCCACGCGCGTTACCGCACTATGTATCTGCCTTATGCCACTGTTGTCCATGCCCATAGGCGCGAATCGTATGCGACCGGGCGGATGCTTGCGATCCATTGCCGCAACATGATCCGTTATTTCAATAAATGGGGATGGATATTTGACCGCCAGCGCCGCCAGTTCAACCGCAGGCTTGAAAATATGGAATGAAAAATCAATAAAAATTAGTTTTACGAATTATTTTGTCGATTCTATCAAAAAAATAAGATGTAATTAA
>JAIDXA010000051.1 GCA_029058705.1 Paramuribaculum sp.
CGGATGTAGTCGGCCAGCGTCTGGCGCACGATGTCGATGGATGAGGGGGTGTTGCAGAGGATGAGCCGCTGCGGCTGGCGGCGTGCGCGCTGCCGCTCGAGACGGGCAACGGCGCGGCGCGCATGTGGATGCAGGCGGTAGCCGGCCCAGCGTTCGAACTGGGCGGCATAGTCGCGCTGACAGATATGGCGCGGGCGCGGAGCGGGTTGATATGAGCGGCGTCGGAGCAACATTGCCGCAAAGATAAGGCCGCTTTACAGGGAAACGGATGACAATATCAACAAACATCGCGTCTGTTATTTATGCAGAGCGTATATGCAAAATAAAAAGTGATCCCCGGATTGCTTTCAGCCTGTTTCGCGGTCAACCGAAAGTTGGTGGCGAAGTCTCGCTGTCTGAGTTATGCGATTCTTTCAACGAAAGCTGCAAGCCGATAAGAAACCGGGTGGCCTAGATAGATTATAAGCTCTGTTTACGAAAGCGCGGCGGTGTCGAAACTCTGTTACTTTTGAGAAGATGGATATTCAGCACCCTTCTCACAAACCATACCCTCGAAAATACCATTAAGTTTTGTGTAGTGATGAACAGAACCTATATCCGGGTCTTCGCTGATTAGCCCTAAAGATGAGATGTCGTTGAAAAGACGAATAAGCGAACGACCAATAGCCCAGGCAAGATTTACTGGAACTGCATTGCCAATCTGTTTGTATTGAGCAGATAAATTACCACAGAACCGCCAGTCGTCCGGGAATGTCTGAATACGGGCATATTCCCTAATGGTAAGAGGTCGAGTCTCTATCGGGTGGCAGCGCTCGGTTTGTTTTTGAGCTGGTGCGCAAGTAAGAGTAAGGCTCGGTTCATCCATTGCAAGACGACGTGCCATACCTGTTTTGCCCCCGCCAAGATTATAACTGCCTTTCATATATTCGCGAGCAACATTCTCAGGAAGATTTCTCCAATCGCCTCCTTCCGGAACAAGTTGCATAACCTTGAATTTAGACTCCGGGTATTTTTGCCCTTCAGATTCAGGAACATCAGTATCGAATAGTTCGCCAGCGAAGAAAGCATCCCTAAGAGTTCTTACAGAAGTACATACATCCGGCCACTTGAATTCAACGAGAGGCGCAATGTCATTTCGAACAGCAATAAGAATCAGGCGCTCTCTTTTTTGTGGAACATCATACTGAATTGCACGGAGAACACGAGGCTCAACAAGGGTATACCCCAACTCGGCTATGACGTCTTTAATGGTCTGTAAGGTGCGTCCATTATCATGTTCAAATAATCCACGAACATTTTCGCCCATAAAAACCTTAGGCTGAATTTCTTTAACAGCCCGGGCCAGTTCAAAGAATAAAGTGCCTCGAGTTTCTTCAAAACCGAGACGTTTACCTGCATAAGAAAACGCTTGACAAGGAAAGCCGCCTGAAAGAAAATCGATTTTACCTCTAAAGGGAGTAAAGTCGATGTTGTGGACATCACCCTCGATGACATTCCATTCAGGGCGATTGCAGCGAAGCGTCTCGCAGGCGCTATGGTCGAATTCGTTAAGGAGTACATGATGAAATCCGGCTTTTTCCATGCCGAGCGCCAACCCTCCACCTCCTGCGAAAAGTTCAATGGAAGTAAAGTTGTCAGATGGGGTTACGTTAAATTCATCATTCCAATCAGTAGTCAACATGGCAGCGATTTCCGGCACTGCCTTTACATCGTCAAGGTAGAAATAGCGCTTACCATCCGAATGGGTGTGGGCAGGATATTTACCACTGCGGATCCATGTATCCACGGTGGCTCTTGAAACACCCAGCAGGTCTGCAAAATTATTAATGGAGATTTTATCCGCTTTCATCTTATTTGACTACAATTTGATCGAACCCTTCATAGGTAGAGAACGCTAACAGATAAAGCGCAGTTAGAAGGTCTGCGTGTTCGTTGGTGAGTTCTTCGTAAACAGTGTTGTTCAGAGCAAGAGCTTTGTTTTCGCTTACGACATCCTCGATGATTTGCGGGAGCGCCATACAAAGTTTGAAGAAAGCTTTAGAGTCATTAAAGACAAGTTCATAAAACTTATCCATCGACATACGACGGATGCGATTATGAGAACGAGGTTTTTTATCTAAGGTTATTCGCCAAGTGTCATCTTTTGATTTCGTTGAAATCGCCTCGACAAGATAGCAGGTTGCCTGATCGTCATCAAGTAATTTAGCTTGCATCTTCATATAAGTTTTCTGAGAAGATGCGGAGTTCATCGTGTTGTGCTTGTTCTTTAGCTCAACATAGATATGACGCTCGTCATTCTCAACATCAAAACCCTGGGCAGGCACAACCCAACCATTCCCAGCGTAACGAAAAAGATTCTGATGAAAGTAACCTATTCGATTAGAATTACTTTTATCGATTTGACGGAAACATTCATCTTCAATAGCCTGTTGAATGGTCTTACCATAAACTTTAGAGTCAAAGGTGAGTTTGATGGGGTCGACTATATTTTCGTTGAATTGCAGTAATGTAATTTCGCGCCTGTATGACTCGACCGTCAACTTTACATGCTCGAAAATATCGTCATTGGAAATGAAGCCAAGATTATAGTTGTGTCTCATTATTCGGCAAAAGGAATCTCCATGTATGCTGACAGGCGACCAAACCTTTATGCGATTACACGGAAGTTTTGTTAATGTATTGTATAAGAGGTGCTTCTTATATATTGGTTCTTGTCAGCGCGGGCGCGTAGTATAGTGCAAAGGTAGTGAAAAAATTCGACACTCACGCACTCGACCGAAAGATAATAAAGTAGGCGGGGAGGGGGGATCGAGAATGGATTTTTGAAAATCGAACTTATGGAACGCGTATGTCAGTGGCGTCCAGCGGGGGTTGCAGTGGGGCAAAAAACGAATCCCCCCCAGCGTGGCTTATTTGTAAAAGTCACGGCGGGGGTCGGTTGTGGCCTGGGTCTTAGATACTGTTTAAAT
>JAIDXA010000052.1 GCA_029058705.1 Paramuribaculum sp.
TTCCTACGACCGTACTGACGGACATGTCAGGAGTTTCGATTTCCGTCAGGCCGGCGGATATGTCAAGGCCGGATATGAATTTTCGTCTGCCTGGCGCGCCACCGCCGATTTTACCCTGATGCAGTTTGTCGGCAACGATCCGGTATATCCCCGTCTGTCCGATCCGGAATCGACTGACGTCTATCATCAGAAAATAACACGCGGCGACCTGTCTGTCTCGGCATCAAATGCCTATGGCGTGACCGATGGGTTCATAAAGGCTTATTTCAGCTATGGCAACCATTTTATCGATGATCCCCGCCATTTCCAGAGCAAGGACAACCGGCTTGGAGTCATATTGAACCAGAACATTCGTCCATGGAACGGAGCGTCTGCAACAATCGGTTTCGATTTCGACATTTATTCCGGCGAAATACCTGTTTCAGGCGGACAGAACCACACCGAGGGCTCCATGACGACGCTCGGACGGAAACAGATCGTGGAATATTCGCCTTATCTGACACTGTCCCAGTCGTTGGCCGGCGACATTGTCAGCATTAACGGAGGTTTGCGGATGGCCAACAGCAACCGCTTCAAGACTGTGTGGGTGCCGCAGGTCGGATTTGCCGTCAATCCCGGTTCGCATATAACGATAAAAGCTACTGCCGCTATGGGCTATCGAAACCCATCGTTCCGCGAAATGTTTCTATACCGTATGGCCAATCCCGATCTCCAGCCCGAAAAGATGTGGAATTATGAACTCTCTTTCGGGAAAAGGTTCTCGCGTTATCTGACTGCCGAACTGACTGCCTACTGCAGCCGGGGCGGCAATATGATCCAGTCGGTTGATATGAAGAACGAAAATACCGGACGGTTCATCAACAAAGGCCTTGAGCTTTCCGCAAAAAGCGTTCCTGTCGATAACCTGCGGTTGTACGGCTCCTACAGCTATCTTGCCACGAGCCTCGGCAATCTGACCGGAGCTCCGCGCAATCAGTATTATCTCGGAGCGGATCTGACACTGTGGAACAGGCTCGGCATCGCAGTTTCGCTGAAAGGAGTCGGCGGACTGTTCGTGGCCGAGGGGATGCGGCGTCAGAACTATGCTTTGCTTGACACGAAGATTACCTGTGGGATCTGTCCGTGGCTTGAGGTTTTCATTCGTCTTGAAAACATGACTTCCGCACGTTATGAAATAAACCGGGGTTATGAAATGCCGGGGTTCACGGCATTGGGCGGTTTTCGCCTGAAACTTGCAACGGATTAGTGCTGTTTCCCGGTTTTATTGGCCGGAATTTTGTAATTTTGCACTCCGAAAATAACATTTTCAATAATTATCGGTTATGCCAGGTGCTAAATTACGTCAGCAGCTGAAGCCATGGATGCTTCCGATCGCGATGGCGTGCGGAATTGTTTTCCACACACAGATCCGTCACATAGTCTTTCTGACGCCATATCTTATATTCATCATGCTTCTCATAACGTTCTGTCGGATGGATCCGGCCCGGATCCGGCTTGACGGAATGTCGGTCAGATTGCTCGTGATACAGCTTTTCGGCGCGGCAGGAGCATATATGCTTCTTGCCGGTGTCGACCCTGTAATCGCTCAAGGTGCGTTCATCTGCATATTTTGCCCGACAGCAACGGCAGCTCCCGTAGTGACCGGCATGCTTGGCGGAAATGTCGAAAGGCTGGTGGCCTATTCGCTCGTAAGCAATGTGGCTGTCGCTGTCATTGCCCCTGTGGCATTTATGGTCATGGGGTCTTCTGAAGTCGGGCTGATGGAAGCTGCAGGCACGATTGCCGCCAAGGTAGCGCCGCTGATTCTGCTCCCGCTTGTGGCGGCATTGATGATTCGCCGGATAGCGCCGGCGCTTCATCATGCAATCGACGGTCACCAGAGTGTCTCGTTCTACATCTGGGCGGTTTCGCTTCTTATTGTGGTCGGAAATTCAGTAAGCTTTATAATGGCTGAACCCGCCGATGCGATTCCGACATGTGCATGGCTGGCGCTGGTGGCGGCTGTGGCCTGCGCGTTCCAGTTCATTGCCGGACGGGTCATCGGTCATTTTGCAGGCGATCCCGTTTCAGGCGCCCAGGGACTCGGACAGAAAAACACGGTTTTGGCCATATGGATGGCCCTGACATATCTCAATCCGCTGTCGTCTATTGCTCCGGCTGCCTATGTGGCCTTCCAGAATACGGTCAATTCCGTCCAACTCTATTTCCGTCAGCGCAGAAATGCCCGATCAGACACATCGCATGGTTGAACCTTAGGTTTGATATATGCGTTAGAAAACTGAGTTGATGCGGACTCAGGCCGCATTGACTCCGCATACTCTTAACCGCTTCTCTTTACCTAATCTGCGGGTAGCCGGATCGATTAATCGCTTTAACTAACTTTTCAAGTGTTCGCCTTATGGACAGTATGTATGAAATGTTGATGGAGCTTCCTCTTTTCAAGGGGATAGGCTTCAACCGTTTGTCGGAAGTCGTCGGCACCACCAGATTCCACTTCCTTAAATTCAACGACGGAGAAACTGTCGTTGAGGCGGGAGAGCCGTGCACACACATTAAATTCGTCATTTCGGGAGCCGTTCGTATGAGGATCGAAAATGCGACGGGACGAATGAAGATCTGCCAGACGGTTTCAGCTCCGGATGTCATTTCGCCTGATTTTCTCTTCGGCAAGTTCACAAGCTATCCTGCCACGGTTGTTGCAGTTGGACCTACCGGGATTCTTCAGATCGATAAACTCGACTATCTTAAGATTCTTCATTCAGACAATGTTTTCATGATCAATTTTCTGAACACGTTGTCGATCGATGCCCAGAAATCGGTCGTCGGGGTGCTTGCGCTGACCGATGGATCGCTTGAGGAGCGGATCTCTTTCTGGGTTGTGGCCCTGACACAGCGTGGAGCGACAGATATTGTGCTCCAATGCCGTCAGCGCGATTTCTATTCTCTTTTCGGTGTGCAGCGTTCCTCTTTCATTGTCACACTCGAATCGATGCGCGAGCGCGGGCTTGTCGAGTTCGACCAGCGCGAAATCCGGTTCACTTCGCGCAACGCCCTTGTCGATATTCTGATGCGGAAGCCATCCGAATGAAAAAACCGCCGACACAAGGATGTTGCGTCGGCGGCCTGTGGTCAGTCTGTAGATGAGGATGATTCCTCCTGTTTACTGCGATTCTTGGCTTTTCGCTTGTTTTTTGTCGCCGCAGAATCAATATCTTTCTCCTCTTTGAGATCAATGATATTGCGGTCGCGGTCGATAACCTTATACTCGAGATAGGCGAGCGACTGGTCTGGCAGTATCTTGAATTTTCGCCCCAGATCCATTTTCCAGCGGCGATACATCGAAATGATACCCTTTTTGATGTAGGCATCGACAAACGGATGGACATACATGATGAAATCCGTGACTTTCAGGTCGTCGATCAGATAATGGAGCTTCTCCTTGAGGGTATCCGTGAACAGAAGCGACGGACGGACAGTCCCTTTCCCGTAGCAGGATGGGCATGTCTCGGCTGTTTCTATGTCAAGAGCCGGACGCACACGCTGACGGGTGATCTGCATCAGTCCGAATTTCGAAAGTGGCAGGATGTTGTGGCGTGCCCGGTCGTTGGCCATTATCTCGCGCATGTGGTCATAGAGAGCCTGGCGGTGTTCTGACTTGGCCATGTCGATGAAGTCGATGACGATGATGCCGCCCATGTCGCGCAGGCGCAGCTGTCGCGCAATTTCGTCGGCCGCGCGAAGGTTGACTTCAAGCGCGTTGCTTTCCTGATCGTTCGACGCTTTGGTGCGGTTTCCGGAGTTTACGTCGATAACATGCAGAGCTTCAGTGTGCTCGATGATTATATAAGCTCCTGATTTGAATGAAACCGTCTTTCCGAACGATGATTTTATCTGACGTGTTATCCCGAAATGATCGAAGATCGGTTGTTCGTCTGTGTAGAGTTTTACAATATCTATGCGTTCGGGAGCGATGAGTCCGACATAGTTGCGGATCTGCTCGTAGATTTCTCGGTCGTTGACATGGATGTTTTCGAATGTGGGCGAAAATATGTCACGCAGAACTCCGACAATGCGGCTTTCTTCTTCGAAAATGAGTGCCGGAGCGGTTGCGGTCCGGGCTTTGGTGACAGCCTCGTCCCAATAGCGCACGAGGGTTTTCATCTCATGGTTGAGTTCGGCAACGCGTTTTCCCTCGGCCGAAGTGCGGATAATGACACCGAAATTTTTGGGAAGAATGCTTTTGATCAGCTGGCGCAGGCGCACTTTCTCTTCCGGCGATTTGATCTTCTGTGAGATCGAGACTTTGTCCGAGAAGGGCATCAGCACCATATAGCGGCCCGTAAGCGAGATTTCTGTTGTCAGACGCGGGCCTTTTGATGAAATGGGTTCCTTGACGATCTGGACCATCAGTTCCTGACCCTGTGTGAGCCGGTCGGAAATGGTTCCATGTTTGTCTATATCGGGTAGAAGTGTCATCTGTGACACCTCAGGGGGATTTTTGCAGTCCTTGTCGAGCGATTTCGAGAGGAATTCGGAATATGACGAGAATTGCGAGCCAAGATCCAGATAATGGAGAAAAGCGTCCTTGTCATAACCGACATTGACGAAGGCGGCATTCAGGCCTGGCATCAGCTTTTTGACCTTGGCCAGATAAATGTCGCCGACGGCATATGCGAGATTGCGTGCCTCCTTCTGTAGGGAGACAAGCCTCGAATCTTCAAGCAGGGCTATGGAGATTTCGTTGCTTTGCACGTCGACAATGATATCGCTTTGCATTTCGGATTGTTGATAGTTGGTGTTATCGGTTAGTTACGGAGAGGTGCAGGATGGCAAATCAATCTCTGTCGGATCTGATTTGCCTTGTGTCATTTATACAAAGAACAAACTCTGAGGGGCGCCGTTGGGGCCACATCAGGTTTGTTCAGTGTATGGCGATTGGCAAAATCTGCCTGCAAGAGAAATTCCGCTTGGTCCGTTGTTCTGACGGATCAGGCTATGTTATTTCTTCTTGTGGCGATTTTTTCTCAGGCGTTTTTTGCGCTTGTGCGTAGCCATCTTATGGCCTTTTCTTTTTTTTCCGCTGGGCATTGTTGTGAGATTATTAAAGGGTTAGATATAAAATATTGTTGTGATGAGTCTGTCCTTGACGGTCGCTGTTTCCGGCGGATTACCAAGGGGTGGTGTTCCGCTGTGATTGCCTCCGTTGATTTATTTCACGTCTTCCATGAACACTTTTGCCGGCTTGAATGCGGGGATCTTGTGTTCGGGGATGATGATGGTTGTGTTCTTTGAAATGTTGCGGGCAGTCTTTTCGGAACGAACTTTGATTATGAAGCTACCGAAGCCACGAAGATAAACGTTTTCACCTTTGGCAAGAGAGTCCTTCACTACTTCCATGAATTTTTCTACGGTTGCAAGTACGGCTGCTTTTTCGATGCCTGTGCTTTTGGCGATTTCGTTAACGATGTCAGCTTTAGTCATGTTAGTTTAGTTAGTTTAGTATGATTGATTGATACTTTGTGGGTCACAAGTTTAACGCCGCTGCATTGGCTTTGGCGTTTTGCAGGTGCAAATATCGTACTTTTTTTTTAATTAGACGCAATATGCGGTTAAAAAACTTGCATAAATCACACTTTGACACTCGATTGGGCGCTTTTTTGCGTTTTTTTTGCTCTCTTTTTTCTTACGGCCATTTTTTTTGAGTGCTTTCCGCGCTTTGTCGGCTGTTGTCAAGAATATGGATGATTTCCTGCAGACACCCGACTCTCACGGAGCATTCCGGATGAGTCTCGGCATCGGCCGTAGCCATATAATGGATCGCTTCCCACCCCGCTCCGAGCGCTCCGCCTATGTCGCTGACGGCGTTGTCGCCGATCATAAGATGTGCCGTCGGGCTGAGAATCCCGCTGCGTTCCATGGCATATGAAAACAGCCGGCGGTCTGGTTTGTTTATCCCTATGTCGTCTGACAGAACAACGATGTCGAACCATTCCTCCAGCCCGCAGTTGCGGAGCTTGCGGAACTGGACGTCGGAAAAACCGTTGCTGAGGCATCCGGTCACCACTCCGTTTTTTTTCAGATAACGCAGCAGGTCTATGCTGCCGTCGACCAGCTGTCGCTCGGTTGCGAGAATGTCGAGGTAGTCGGTGTCGTAGCGTTCGGAGAGGGCTATGGCATCCTCCCCGGTCATTCCGGCATCGGCCAGCGGACGGCGGAATCGTTCCATTCTGAGATATGACCGGCTGATTTCGCCGGCCCCGTACAGACGCCATAGTTCCCGGTTATGATTTTCATAAGTGTCGATCCACATACCGGCGGTCGGAAACAATCGCTGGATAGGCTCTTCTCTGTCTCGAAGCCGTTGCAGTGCATTACGGCTGTTGGTCTGGAAATCTATTACAGTGTCGTCGAGATCAAGCCAGACAACCTTGATCACCTTATTATTATACCTGATCATAGTTCAACGGGAGTTATTTGACATAAACAGGTTCTTCTTTCGGACCGGCCCAGTCATGGCGGGCTTCGATGCGGCGTAGCGCCCCGACCGCACGAATCGTCACAGGAAGAATCACGATCTCATATGCTGTCTTCAAAAGCGTCTGGGTTATGATCAGCGTGACAACCGTTTCTGTGGGCAGCACACCGCCGAATGCGATCGGGAAAAAAATGGCTGAATCAGCTCCTTCTCCGAAAACCGTCGAGACTATCGCGCGTTTTGAGAAACCGTGTCCCGCTTCCGATGCGATTCTCATTTTCTCCATGACATAGGCGTTGACCATCGATCCGCATAGAAAAGCGGTGAAACTGGCAAGCAGAATGCGGGGCACTGCTCCGAAAACAGTCTCCATAGCCGCCTGTCCTTGCCAGTCTGCATCGCCCGGAAGCCACAGCCCGATCTGAAACAGCAGTGTGACAAGCAGATTCATTGCAAATCCGAGCCATATAACGAAGCGCGCCCGTGAAAATCCATAGACTTCCACTATGCAGTCGCTGATGATATATGAGACCGGAAACACAACGACTCCTGCGGTGATCGTCATTGGCCCGATGGAAACTGTCTTGATTTCCATTAGGTTGGCAACTATCAGACAGATGCTGAAAAGAGTCGATAGGACTAAAAAAGTTGGAGAAAACCCCTGTTTCGCGCAGGGAATGTCGCGCCGGGCATGTGCGGCTGATGAAATTTCGGGTTGTTTCATTGTTCTTGTTTTTTAAGAGGTAGCAAGCACTCTGGTGAATAAATAATTATGTTTTGTTGAAACAGCCGTTGCCGGTTGGCAGGCTGTGTCTGTGATTCAGCCGGTCAGCCGGCGGTAGATCGAGGCCGTAAGGCGTCCGATGTGATCCCAGTTGTAACTTTCCAGATTGTAATCGATTCTGTCCGGCCCGTTCCCGAATGTCGCGCCGATGGCTTTCGAGAACGATTCCGGATCGCCTGCCGACGCGTAGCATTGTTGCGGAAGTTCGATGATATGGCTGGCCGGAATGTCTGAAGCAACTATAGGCAGGCCGAAATCCATCGCTTCGAGCAGAACCATAGGAAATCCCTCCGAAAATGAGGAGAGGACATATCCGCGCGCATTCGCATAGAGTTGCGCGAGATCTTTGCCCGACGTGTAGCCGGGCAAAACCGTTTTGCCGTCGCGGTCGAAACGTTTCAGTTCCGCACGTGCGTTGGGATTATGGTCTGAATCGCCTGCAATGACAAGCTGCTCCACATCGGTCATTCCCTGAACCGCTTTGACAAGCGTCTCAAACCCCTTTTCCGGAGTTATCCTGCCGACAGCCAGAAGATATTTCCCTTTCTTTATTCCGTGGCGGTCAAGGAAATCTGTCGAATCGGTCTTTGGCAACGGGTTTATCCCGTTGACTATCGCTGTCGATTTTGCGAGAATCGAATCGGAAAATTTGGCCCTCTGGAGGGGGCTGACAAAAATAATGTGTGACGCGCATCCGAGCGAGATCCTTTCGGCCAGACGCAAAATCATTTTGGATACTCGACCCCATTTGTCGTGTTCATAATTGGGGCTGTGGTAGGTAAGGACAACTTTATAGCCCATCAAACGTAGCAGAGGTGAGAAAAGCCCAGGCCCGATGTTGTGGATGTTGACGCAATCGACCCGGTTGAAGAGCAGGTGGACAACACACAGAAACGTATGGAAAACCGTCTCGAAGCCCTTGATGCGTCCTGAAGGCAGGGCTATGAATCTGATTCCAGGCATGGTGACATTCGACCGGTCGGTCAGATAAGGCTTGCGGCGATAGACGCGAAACTCGAATTCTTCGCTCAGTTTAGGGATAAGATTATGGCAATGGCTTTCCACTCCGCCCTGGACAAACGGAAATCCACGTATTCCTATAACGGCTATTCTGTGCTTCGGATTTGCAGACAAATGAATTATCTGTTTTAGAAACTGTTTAAATTTAGTTGTGGGATTAATTGAGAGGATTTTATGAGGTGTTTTTACGAGTTGAAGAGGGAGTAT
>JAIDXA010000053.1 GCA_029058705.1 Paramuribaculum sp.
GAACAGTGGGGGTCGAACCCACGACCTTCGGAACCACAATCCGACGCTCTAACCAACTGAGCTATGCTCACCATTTCAAGTTGCAAAGAGAAAATCAAGCGAGATGTTTTCTGTTTTGCGATGCAAAGTTAGTCATTTTTCTTAAACCGTCCAAATGTTTGCCATTATTTTTTTAATGCAAGAATTGTGAAGAGATCACACACATAGCAATTACGCACTAGTTACCAAGCTGTTACATATCTGAATTCATTAAATCAAGCACCAAAATCAACCATATGACCCATGACTATCTGACAGGAGGAAAAAGAATGAGGGTGTGTCATAACTGCGAAAAAAGATCCGTATCCGTGCAAAATAATGGATTTTGATACCAATTGTCTATTGGGGAATTATTCCTAACTTTGCCACGCATATCCTTATGGCGTGATCGCGCGGGATTTTTATCAGAACATAACAGGAATATTGCCAACATAATCAATCACCCACACAATAAATCACATGGAAAAAACAAACTGGATGAAACGCATTGTTTCAAGTCTGTTAGCAGCAGTCTTATTGTTCGGTCAGCCATTGGAGTCAGTGGCACAGACGTCTGTCAACCGAAGTAATCTTCTGGAAATGGGCACACCGCTTGTGCTGCGTGTCACTGAGTATTTCAAGTTGGACAATCGAACAGAATCAGGGTACATCAATTCAATTGTTGAAACAGATGTCTATTCTTCCGACGGCACTCAGGTCCTTATAAAGGCAGGGACTCCGGCCCTTATCGAATATAGCTCTGAGCCAAACGGCTCGTGGGGCAAAGCAGGAAAAATCTGTCTGACACATGCAACAACCAAAACAATTGACAACAAGAGGATTTCACTTCGTTTAAACAGCTGCAAGAACGGTGGCGGCAAGCTTGGAGGCGTGATTGCGCTTTCTGTTTTGTTTTTCCCTATCGGTCTGATAAGCGGCTGCATGAAAGGAAGCATGCCTAAAATCGAACAGGGCTCGACGTTCCATGCATCCACAATGCAGGATATTGTGGTGGAATAAATTGGATCACATCGAATGTCATTGGGGACTGCATTGTAGAGGAATCTACGGTGGAGTCCCCTTCTTTTCGGGGCCTGTTCATAATGGCTCATCCGCGTGACGCCGGTCAGCGACGGAAGAAGACGCTGCGGAGGAGAGCGAGGGCCCCGAGGGCTACGACGGCGCCGGCGATTGCTGTCGCAAGCGGGGGGAAGAGGGTTGTCGAGATGGCAAGGAGAGTCAGAAGCAGGACGGCAGCTACGCATATCGCCCGCACGCGCGAGCCAAGTCCGATCCGGAGATGTTTGCGCAGGAGGGCTGCGACGATCAGAGCATAGGCAAGATACCAGAGAGTGAAGCCGATTCCAAGCCCGGCAAGTCCGCCAAGTTCATAGCCACCCATGACGGCAAGGAGGGAGATGAGTGCGCTTGCGATTTCGGTGAACAGGAAGAGTCGTCCGCTTCCGCGGGCGAGGATGACAAAGCC
>JAIDXA010000054.1 GCA_029058705.1 Paramuribaculum sp.
TGTGAAAGTCAGGGCTTTGTTTTATGTTTTTCAACAGGTTAGAAAAAAGAGGCTGCGCCTATTTTGACACAGCCTCTATTTGAGGGGGGGGTAGACGGTTGTCAGTAGTCGTAGAGAAGCTCATAGCTCAAAACTGTAAGCACGGCTCCTTGGCCGCCGGTGAAGTAGTCGCCATATTTGCTTGCCGAAGCGGTGAGCAGTATATAGGTCGGAATCCGGTCAGTGGCCACATAGTCGAGATTGATGACAACATCTGTATAATCATCTATCGATTCGCCCGATGTCATTTCGCCGTAGGCTATTACGTTTGGATCGTTTCGGTCGAAGAGCTGACGGTTTGAGGGGCTTGTGCGGATTTCGAACGGTTCGTTCCAGTCGGCAAGCGCGCACCATACGATGCATGTGTCCGGCTGACCCTTCATGTGTGAGAGGTTGGGGTTTGAGTTGCTCACATTTGAGATGGGTGCTGTCTGATATTTTATGCGTGCTTTGAGTCCGGTCGGTCGGCGGTTGAATTCCCGTCCGAATGCGAGAACTCCGTTTGTCCCTTCGGTTCTTACGTAGCTTCCGGCAAACATATTGCCGGCGGCAAGTTTTCCAAGAACACCTACTCCGATGAATTTTGTCTGGAGTACGGCTCCCTGGTAACCGGTTGCGGAGGCCGGGTTTTCGAGAGGAATCGTGTTGCTCTGGCCAAGTGTGGCGGCTCCGCGGTTGCCGGTGTCCCAGAACGATTCGCCGTCTTCAGCCCACGGATTCCATACTTTATTGTTAAGCCACCATTGGGTGAAGTCGCTGTTGGGCAACTGCACGTCCGATTCTGTCGTGAAGGCGGTTTCGGCAGAGTGTTCCTCTCCTGAGAAAGCTCGCACGACATATTCAGCCGTCGGTTCGAGGTGGCGGAGGCATGCGGTGATCGAGCCACCGCTGACTGTCAGCCATTCGTCGGGTGCAACCGTCCATTCGTCTTCCGAAGCAAGGCGGTATTCGACGCCATTTTCTTTTCCGCTTTCAGCGCTGACATAGATCCAGGCAACTTTTGTCCATGCGTCGACTGCTTCGATTTCGACGCTGACATCGGTCTGCTCGACGGATATTGTCCATGTGGTCGATTCGCCGAACTCAGTGACTGTTATTTCGACAGGATCGGTGAAGTCAACAGTCTTGCCTGCCAGGTCGGGGGTCATTACAGCGGAGTTACCTCCAAGCTTGATGCTGAGAACCCTTATGGCTTCGAGGGATTGTCCGGTCGGGACGAGAGCCTTGACAGTATGGTTTTCGGCGTCAATGACCGATGTGCTTATCTGTGACGCGATGGTGAAATAACGTTGGATGTCCTGAGTGGCACATATTGTCCATTCGAAAGTGCGGTCATACCGGCCGAGTGTCATTGTGTAGGGACTACTGAGATCCAGGTATGGAGGCAGTGCTTCGGGGGCGATCATTGTCGAGCCTTCGCTGAGTTCGAAACCTGTAACTTTGACGGCCTCGATGTTGGCCCACTCCGAGAGATGGACGGTTATTGTCCGGTCGGCTGAATCGATTACGGTTGCCGCAGAAAGAAGGTCATGTCCCTCCGCGTCAGTGCTTTCGACTTCGAAAACAGTCACGTTGGGTTGCACCCAGGGGTAGGGGAGGTCGTTTTCAATGCAGGATCCGGCAAAAAAAGCCAGAAGGATTACCGGCAACAGACGCGCCGGATTGATTTTATTAAATGTGTACACCGATACCAAAATTGATGTTAAACAAATTGAATCTGAAATTTGCTCCGCTGCTGAAACGCGAGCCTTCCTCAACGCCGTCGGTCAGCTGTTTTTCATTGGTCAGATGGACTCCGAACACACCGAACGAAACGTTGAAACTGAACGAATCCATGATAAACACACATACGCCGGGGCTGAAATTGAGCGCGACTTCAGTCACCTCCGTACGGGTGTCGCGGATCCGGTTGTCGAATGGACGTTTGAACCGCGACGAACCGCTTGCAAACGACAGGCAGGCTTCGTTGAAAACGGCGAAGCGGCGTGAGCGTGAAAGACCGACATAATTGCGGTAGAACAGCCCCATGCTGTATTTGTTGGAGCTGTAGCTGATGTCGTGGATGTTGAAGCTGAGGTCTTCACCAAGGTTGACATTCAGCTGGCCGAGTGCGGCATCGGCGCGTGTGTAGTTGAACTTGATTCCGACACATTGGTTGTTGCGGAAGAAATAGCCGATTGTCGGGGAGATCGCATATTG
>JAIDXA010000055.1 GCA_029058705.1 Paramuribaculum sp.
GTGGCGTTTTTGCAAGCAAATTGCCACAATCCGTATTTTTTTGCAGCATTTATCACAAAAAATAAAATACAAACCAAGCCGTCTGATTTGCTAATAATTTAAAAGGAAATAATGCCGATTATTGATAAATCATAAGCGGATTTTTGCGCGCTGCCACTCGTTTTTTCAAAATACGGTCAGGAAAAAATCGTCGGCAGGGAAGTATTGGCCAACCGAAACCTGCCGTCTGTGCGGTTCTGTTTAGCGTCCGAGAAATTAATGTGCAGTAAATCAGCCGTCAGGGAGCTTGAAGTAACTCTTTATAAGAGATGCTCACCGGATATCAGGTAGGTCCTGGTGTTTGATTGAAAAAGGTAACGGTATGGTTATTAGGCTTACAACAATCAATCATATATGTTTAATTAAATTATTAGTATGAAAAAGCTGTTTCTATTACTTACAGCACTCGTGGCTATTGCGATAAGCGCGGCAGCGCAGAACCGCACTTTCCACGGCACAGTGCTGAGCGCGGCCGATGGCGAACCGCTCATCGGTGCGGCAGTGACTCCGATCGGCGGCGGCCAACCGGTAGCAACCGACGTAGACGGTCACTTCACGATAACGGTCCCCGCTTCTGTGAAAGAAGCCAAGGTGACTTATGTCGGCCACAACCCTTTGACGGTGGCTTTGTCCAACGGCATGGTTGTCAAACTCGAAGCATCATCCACAATGCTCAATGATGTCATTGTTACCGGCTACGGTACGGGCAAGAAACTCGGATCTGTTGTCGGCTCTCTCAATGTTGTCAGTGATCAGGTTCTTGAAAATACGCCATCGTCAAACTTTGTCGACGCTCTTCAGGGTCAGGTTCCGGGTCTGGCCATATTCTCCAACTCCGGCGAACCAAGCTCTATCCCGTCGTCTATCCGCGTACGCGGTGTCAACTCGCTGAGCGCAAGCAACACCCCCCTCTTCATTCTCGACGGCGCGCCGACTACATCGGCGGTATTCACCACTCTGAGCCCCAGCGATATCGAGAGTGTGACAGTTTTGAAGGACGCGTCATCAACTGCCATCTACGGTAGCCGCGCGGCCAACGGTGTTATCGTCATCACAACCAAAAAAGGTAAATACGGCGAGTCCGGAACAGTTACCGTACGTGCCAACATGGGCTGGAGTCAGCGTGCCGACAACAAGATCGACATCATGAACTCCGAACAGTATATCCGTTTCCGTGACCTCACCGGCAACCCTGTCAGCCAGGATGTGCGCGATCTCGTCGCCAACTACGGCATCAACACCGACTGGCGCAAGGAAGTGATCAAGGCAAGCGCTCCGATGTATTCGATGGAAGGCCGCGTAACCGGCGGTTCCGAACGCATCCGCTATTATCTCTCGCTCGGCTATTATGATCAGGACGGTCTGATCGATGCCTCAAAAATCCGTCGCGAGACTATGCGCGCCAATATCGACGCCAAGGTCAACGACTGGTTCTCGGTCGGCCTGTCGACGAACTTCGGTTATGAAAAATCGACAAGCAACAGTGCAGCCGCAGGCAACAGCGATAATGGCGGTTACTACTCCAACAACCCCTTCGTTCAAGCCTATAACCTGCTGCCGTATGATTCGCCCCGCTACTACTCGTTCAACGAAAACGGCGATATAGTCTACGGCGACAAGGCTATCTACTATCACTATTCGGGACAACAGGATGCGAACTATTTCAACCGTAACTATATCAATCCCGACAGAACGACCGTGACGGCCATGATGACTCTCTATGAGCAGATCAATCCGCTGAAAGGTCTGACAATCCGCGCGCAGCAGGCTGTCAATGCCTTCGACTACCGTTCTTCGTTGTTCCGTTTTGCCGGCGAACCGTTCTATACACCTATGGGCGACCTCGTCGACAACTCCAGCGTGTCCACAACCAACAGCCAGTCGTTCCAGCGCTGGTATCAGTTTACATACACCAACACGGCCGAATATAAATTCTCGTTGGCCGACAAAAACCATTTCACACTCCTCGCCGGTCAGGAATCAATCATAAACCGCAGCAATCAGTTCGGTGTAAGCACTACCGGACAGCCATCGCTCAAACAGTGGCTTCTGACACAAGGAACATCCGTGACAATGAACAATGTTTCGCAAAGCATCTATGAAATGGTGATGAACTCATATTTCTTCAACCTTTCGTATGATTTCGACAATAAATATTTCGTTGACGCCTCGATCCGTCGCGACGGCAGCTCCAAATTCGCTCCCGGCCACCGCTGGTCGACATTCTATGCTGTCGGTGCTATGTGGGACGCTCATCAGGAAAACTTCCTGAAGGATCTTACGTGGCTTTCAGCCGCAAAACTGCGACTCAATTACGGAACTACCGGTAACTCGGGCATCGACAACTATCAGTATTTCGGTACGGTAGGCACAGGCCGAATCTACAATGGCGAAAACTCGCTTGCGCTTGGCACTCGTGAAAACCTTAATCTGAAATGGGAAACAGTCAAGTCATTCGATGTCGGTGTCGACCTCGGTTTCCTCAACCGTCTGAATCTTTCGGCCGATTTCTATGTGAAAAACACCAAGGACATGCTCATGAGTGTTCCTCTGAGTGTGACAACCGGCTACACTGCGGGCATGTCAAACGTCGGTTCTATGCGTAACATAGGTGTCGATGTGGATTTCAATGCCGACATTTACGCTGACAAAGACTGGTATGTCGGAGCAGGAGTAAACTTCGGCTATAACAAAAACACAATTACCGAACTCTTCAACGGTCTTGACAGATTTACCGTTCCCGGAACGGGAGTGACCTACGAAGTAGGCAAGAATCCGTTCTCGCTGCATAACGTGCGTTATGCAGGCGTCGACCCCCGCGACGGCCAGCAGATGTGGTACACTAAAGACGGCAACCTCACCAAACAGTTTAATGAAGCGCGCGACGAAGTGGACCTCGGCAAGAGCTACATCGCACCCTGGAACGGCGGTTTCAACCTCCAGGCCCGCTGGAAAGGCCTCAGCCTCCGTGCAGACTTCAACTGGTCGGCACAGAAGTATATCTTCAATGCCACCTACTGGTATGTCAACACTGTCGCCAACGCCGTTTCGCGTAACATGAACGGTAGCACCAACATGCTCAATGTATGGACCAAACCCGGCGATGTCACCGACATCCCCAATATTCTTGACCTCTATGGCAATCCTCAGGAGGTTCAGCCCGACAGCCGAATGGTTGAAAACGCATCGTTCCTCCGTCTGAAGAACCTTACATTGAGCTATTCTCTGCCAAAAGCATGGCTCAACGCCATCAAGATGCAGAATATACAGTTCCACTTCACCGGACGAAATCTGTTTACAATCACTGACTTCACCGGTATCGACCCCGAATACGAGGCAAATGTCGTACACTTCATGTACCCCAATACCCGTCAGTATGAAATCGGTGTAGAAGTATCATTCTAATCTCCTTTAGCAACACAATATATAAAAAATGAAAAAAACATTATTATCAATATTGGCAGCCGGAGCGCTTGTGCTTTCTTCCTGCGACATGAATCTTGAGCAACCGGGGTCGATCACCGTCGGCGAATCGGTGCAGACTGCAGATGATGTCCGCGGATTCCGCAACAACCTTTACAGCTCGCTCCGCGCGCTCTGCAGCGGTGCTTACATAACAGACTCGGAACTCCAGAGTGATTTCTTCATTGGTCTGCGTGGCAACGGCGGTCGCGGAAGCACAATGTCACAAAGCACTTTCAACCCGTCGACCGCGACAATTTCCGACAACTATTCGGGATGTTATTCGGTCATGAAAACTGTCAACTTCCTTCTTGCTGAGGCAACAAGACTTATTGACAGCGGAACGCTTACTGCCGACGAGGTGGCAGAGGTGAACCGTTACATCGCCGAAACCAAATTCATGCGTGCCTATATCTACTTCTGGCTCTTTGACCACTACTGCCAGGACTATACGCCCGACAAGGCAAACACTGCCGGTCTCGGTCTGCAGCTTGTCACTGTCTACAACCCGAACATGACACCTGCCGAGTATCCCGGCCGCAGCACAATGGCAGAAGCCGTTGAGCTGATAAACAAAGACCTTGAAGACGCATTCAACGGGCTTCAGGAATGGGAAACCGCCGACGCTACCGACTGTGTGCCCAACGCTCCCTATGTGAGCTCGTATGCGGTAGCAGCCCTTCAGGCCCGTGTGGCTCTTGTGACACATGACTATTCTACCGCGGTGTCAAAATCGCAATTTGTTATCGGGTCGCCGAACTATGCGCTCACCACCGGTCAGGCTTATATCAACATGTGGTCGAACGACCAGGGCTCCGAACTGATCTTCGTTCCATTCGTCGACGCCAACGAGTCGGCATATGTAGGTTCATTCTTTGATGCCTACAACTACATCTCGAACTGGCCGACCCGCGTCGATTATATCCCGACCTTCGACGTGGTCAATTCCTATGCCGATGAAGACATCCGTTTCGAAGCGTTCTTTGCAGGATTGGAAATGGTTGTCGACGCACAGCCCACGGGTGCGTTCATCTTCTACAAGTATCCGGGCAACCAGGCGCTTATAACCGGCACTACCAACAATTACAAGAACAAACCGAAGCCATTCCGTCTGTCGGAACAGTATCTTATTCTTGCCGAGGCCGCACAGGCTTCAAATGATGAGACCGTTGCCAACGAAGCGCTCAACACACTGCGTCAGGCTCGTATTTCGGGATACACAGCCCAGACCTTCTCAGGAACACGCCTTCGCGACGAGATCCGCAGCGAACGCGCCAAAGAGCTTATCGGTGAAGGATTCCGCATCAGCGACCTCCGCCGCTGGGGTCTCGGATTCTCCCGCAGTTCCGAATATATGAATTTCGGGCCGCAATATACTCCCGTTCAGGATCTGTTCCTTTCAGGCGATCTGGCGGTGCGCTATCAGGCAAACGACTACCGCTACACCTGGCCTATTCCCAACGACGAGTTTGAGGTGAACCATCAGCTTGCAGGCCAGCAGAATCCCGGCTATTGATCCGGTTAAAACAAATGTGTGAAACATAAAAGAAAAAACATTATGAAATTCAACAAAATATTTGCCGTGGCTCTTGCAGCCCTCACTCTGACGGCTTGTAACGATGACGATGATGTCAACAGCATTCCTGTTACCGTCAGCATGCAGCAGAGCACAATGTCGGTAGGCGAGGATGTGGCTGCGGGTGTCTACTACAATGTCCCTGTCATTCTCTCGGAAGCTCCCAATGGTCCTGTAACCGTGACCGTGGAAGTCGAAGGTGTCGGAAACGAACCGGCTCAGGAGGGACGCGACATTGTGATCACTCAGAAGACAATCACCATTCCGGCAGGCGAGCAGATCGGTTATATCCAGTTCTATCCTGTCGGCGACGAGGAGATCAACGACGACCGCGAGATGCTTTTCACGATCACATCGGCGGCGGGTGCCTCGATCGGCACGGAAAAGACCTGTCTGGTGACGTTCATTGACAATGAGAAGTTCCTTCCCCCGGCCTATGCCGATCTGATGGGCGCATGGGACGTCACTACCGACGACGGTAACTTTACAGTCAATATCACCGGCTATCCGGAAGGTGATCCGAACTATCTCAAGAAAGTAGTCATCACAGGATTCAACGGAGTTTCCTGGTGTCAGATAGAAGGCGACTTCTCGCTTGACGCTTCGACTATGGAATGCTCGATCACGATGCAATACAATCAGACCGTTGCCGAGAGTGTCAACTTCGGACCTGCTATAGGAGTCTGCGATGTTGTTCTTGCAAGCTTCAACGGCCAGAGCCTGAGTCTTTCGGGAGCAGTTGTAGCACGGTCAAATCCCGAACAGAACATGTACACATGGAACAGCGGTGTATGCGGCGCAATTATGCAGAACGGTTCGTTCAGCGGACGAATCTGGTTCGGTTTCCTCTCCGTGACTATGACAAAGGCTCATTGATCGGCCCCGGTTGTAACCAAGTGATAAATTAGCTTCTCAAAAGCGCACGCCGGTCAATTCACCGACTGACGTGCGCTTTTTTGCTCTCCTTCAATATAATATAACAGATAATGTCAATCTTTCGAAATCTAATTTTTACTGCCGGCCTTGTCTCTGCGTTATCGGTGTCGGCTCAGTCAAAGATCAATCCCGCGGGCAATCTTATCATCAATGACTACAAGACTCTGAAAGCGGAAAACCGCAGGCTGATGTCGGAGTCCGGTGATTCCAAGCCTTCGTATCCGGCAATCGTCATGTTCAATGATGCTGAGAAAGGGCGCAGGGCATTGCTTGAAAAAGGATTGGAGATAATCTCCGATATGGACGATATCGTAACGGTGGAACTCCCTGTTGAATTGGCGGAGGAAATTGCCGGAATGCCCGAAGTCAGATATGTCGATTTCGGCCAGAAGATCGAGGTCAGCATGGACTACGCGCGCCCCGCTTCGGGAGTGACGTTGGCACAGGAGGGTTTCAGCTATGACGGACAGACACTCTCGTTCGACGGAACTGGCGTTGTTGCCGGAATGATGGATACCGGCCTGCAGGCAAGCCATGTTAATTTCAAAACGAACAACGGACAGGGCGATTGCCGCATCCAGAGACTTTTCTGGTTCAGAGGCAACGGCGGAACACCGACAACCTATACCCCGGCGAATATCGCAACGTTCTCGACAGATGATCAAGGGCAGTCACATGCAACACACGTTGCCGGAATCATGGGCGGAAGCTACAACGGCAACGGAACCTACGCTTCGGTGTCGTCTGCCAGCGGCGGAGGAGCAACCCGACTGACAGGAAACATCCCCTACTATGGAGTTGCTACCGGTGCGGATCTGGCGTTTGCTGTCGGTCAGCTATATACGGCCAATATCACGGGTGGGGTCGAACGAATTGTGGCTTATGCAAAGGAAAGCGGCCAGCCATGTGTTGTCAATCTCTCGCTCGGAAGTACAAGCGGACCGCACGACGGCTCGGATGCATACTCGCAGATCCTGTCGCGACTGGGTAAAGACGCCATCATCTGCATGGCAGCCGGAAACGACGGTGATGTCAACATGTCGATAGTCAAATCCTTAACCGCATCTGATCCGCGCATCCAGACAATGATTGCCGGAAACAGCTGTGAAGGCGCAGTAGACATCTGGGGTCAGGATAATTCCGTCTTTTCAGTCCAGTGGGCGATATACAATACCGCCACCCGCACATTCACTCCGCTTGTTTCCATAACCGGAGCAGGGCAGAGCCAGTCTGTAAGCTCTACGAACAACGCGGCTTTCGGAGCCGGTTTCACCGGAACTATCCAGAGCAGTTCGTCGGTCAATCCTCTAAACAACCGCTATAATGTCTATAGTAACGTCAGTGTCTCCCCCCTTGCCACAAACCGCACTTCCAGGCTTGCGCTGATCGTTGAGGGAACGGACGGCCAGAAAGTATGGGTCTATGGCAATTCTTCGACTTCATTCGAGTCGAATTCGCTTGTGGGCTGGACTGCCGGCACTCCAGACAATTCGATCAATGACGCGGCTTGTGCCGAGAACATAATATCTGTAGGTTCGTATACGACCCGCACCACGTGGGGCATACTGCCGGCAACCGGAGTCACTGTCTATCAGTACACGGCTGCGGCCGGTTTCACCCTGAACGGAATATCGCCCTTCTCGAGCTACGGGGCCTCGTTTCAAGGTGTTCAGCTTCCTATGGTATGCGCTCCCGGAGCAAACATAATTTCAAGCTACAACCGATATTACGTGAACTCAACCAACCAGACTCTCGCAATGAGTGCAAACACGCGTTCGGGTATTGCCAACGATTATTGGGGTCCCATGCAGGGAACATCGATGGCATGTCCGTATGTGAGCGGTGTAGTGGCCATGTGGCTTCAGGCATGCCCGACTCTGACGTATGATGAGGTTGTCGATGTGCTGAAGAATTCGTCGACCTATTCGGCGCTGACCATGCGTGGCGGCCGTTGGGGTTATGGAAAGATCGATGCGACTGCGGGACTGAAATACATTCTCCAGAAATATGCCTCGGTCGGCCAGGTTTGGGACGATGATTCGCGGCGTCTGGTGATCAGTCCGAACGGCAACGGGTATGATGTGACTGTTGCCGGCGAGAAGTCGTTTGAGGTTGAGCTGATCGACCTTCAGGGCCGCAGGATTGCCTCCGCGTCAGGAACCGATGGAAGCGCTTCGGTTGCGGCTGAAGGGCTTGATGCAGGCGTTTATGTGATCTCAGTGTCTGGCCCGACCTACCGAGGGTCTGAAAAGATCATGGTGCGCTGACAGAAAATCCGACAGTCATTAAATGCGCGTCTCTGTTAAAAAAGCGGGGACGCGCATTTTATTTTGCGGCGAGTAAGAAACTTTAAATAAAAATAAGTAATTTTGCACCGTCAAAACCAACCATCAATCAACTTCCATTATTCAGAATGAAGTCATCAGTCCATCCAATCAAAATTTTCGCCGGCACAAAGTCGCGCTATATGGGCGAAGAAATCTGCAAAGATCTCGGAATCGAACTCGGCGAAATGAACATCCAGCATTTTGCCGACGGCGAATTTGAAGTTTCGTTCGAGGAGACGGTACGCGGTTGCGAAGTCTATCTCGTCCAGTCAACATTTCCTTCCACAGACAATCTGATGGAGCTGCTCCTTATGATCGACGCCGCCAAACGCGCTTCGGCGCATTCGGTCATTGCGGTCATTCCTTATTTCGGCTGGGCTCGTCAGGACCGCAAGGATAAACCGCGCGTTTCGATCGCGGCCAAACTCGTCGCAGACCTGTTGATGGCTGCCGGTGTGAACCGCGTGATCACCATGGATCTTCATGCCGACCAGATCCAGGGATTTTTCAATGTTCCGGTTGACCATCTGTATGCTTCAACCGTTTTCATTCCTTATATCAAGAGCCTCAATCTGGAAGATCTCGTTATTGCCACTCCCGATGTGGGCGGCGCAAAGCGGGCCAACTCTTATGCGAAATATCTTGATGTGCCTTTGGTTCTTTGCCACAAGCAGCGTGCAAAAGCCAATGTCGTGGCATCGATGACCGTCATCGGCGATGTTAAGGACAAGAACGTCATTCTGATAGACGACATGGTCGACACTGCCGGAACGATCACCAAGGCGGCCGATCTTATGATCGAGCATGGTGCAAAATCGGTGCGCGCAATCGCGTCGCACGCAATCATGAGCGATCCCGCTTCTGAGCGCGTGGACAATTCCGGAATGACAGAAATCGTGTTTACAAACTCGATTCCTCTGACTAAGGATTGCAAGAAGGCCCATGTGCTTTCCGTTGCCCATCTGATCGCCGATACGATCCGTCGGGTTCATAATAATGAATCGATTTCAACAGCCTACGTGTTCAAATAAGTAACCTCAGGCTGTCAGATATAGAGGCGGGGGGGCCCCGGGGAGTAATAGGACGGCACAGCCCGGGCGGTTTTTTTTAGAAATATTTGTTGAGGAGAGCGGGGGTGGT